>DAOVRD010000372.1 GCA_030628375.1 Planctomycetota bacterium | reverse complement strand
TGCTGTTTCTGGAGATCCTGACCGACGAAGGGTTGGCGGGCTTCTACGGTCCTATTGACCTCGCCGCGGCGTTGCACATCACGTCACTGCTGAAGCCGGTGCTGGTGGGAAGGGATCCGATGCCCTGGCAGCGGCTCTGGCACGACTTGCTGGCCCTGTACCGCCGGCACGGATGGGTCGGGGCTATCATGATGGCCATCTCGGCCGTGGACAACACCCTGTGGGACCTGCGAGGCAAGGCGGCCGGCGTGCCCGTCTACCGACTGCTGGGCGGTCCGACTCGTGACAGCATACGGGCTTACGCCAGCATGGGGGGGTTCCCGCACGAGCCGGGGGCGTTAGCAGACCATGCTCTGGCGATGCGGAAGGAAGGATTCACCGCGCAGAAGTGGTTCTTCGACGCCGGCGCGCGCACTGGCCGGGCCGAGATGGTGAAGGACCTGGCCCTGGTGCGCAATGTGCGCGAGTCAGTCGGGGACGACTACGATCTGATGTTCGACGCCGTCATGCAGTGGGACGTTGACTATGCCATCGGCATGGCGCGGGAGATGCTGCCCCATAGGCCGACGTGGTTGGAGGAGCCTGTCCATGCCAAGCAGATGAGCGGATACGTCCGGATCAAGCAGGCAACCGGCATCCCTCTGGCTGGCGGGGAGCACCTATACTCGCGGTGGGACGTGCGGCCATACCTGGAGGCCGGCGCACTGGACTTCGTGCAGACCGATCCCGAGTGGGCGGGTGGCATAAGCGAACTCACAAGGATATGCGCGATGGCGGCGCCCTATGGCGTGAAGGTGTGCCCGCACGGCCACACGATTGTGCCGGCCGCGCACGTGATCGCCTCGCAGCCGGAATCAGTCTGTCCAATGCTGGAGTACCTGTTCACAAGCGCGGTCCCGCGGCAGTGTCTGTTCAAGAATCCCCTTGTGCCGCAAGGCGGCTACCTGCCTCTGCCGACCGAACCTGGCTTGGGCATCGAGCTGGACGAGGCGAAGATCGAAAGCCGGGAGGAAGTGTCCTGGACGTGAGCCTCACATCCGGAGGAGCTGATCCATGAAGATTGTGGACGTTCAGACTATCCCCGCGGACCACTATCTGTTCGTGCGCGTCGTCACCGATGAAGGCATTAGGGGTGTCGGTGAGTCGGGCACGTGGGGTTTCCTGGAAGCCTCCGAGCAGGTCGTGCAGACCTTCAAGCGTTATCTGATCGGGCAGGATCCCCTGCGCATCGAACATCATTGGCAGAGCATGTACCGCTGCACGCATTTCCGCGGAGCAGCCATCATGGGCGCCCTGAGTGCCATTGACATCGCCCTGTGGGACATCGCCGGCAAGCACTTCGGTGTGCCGTGCTACCAGCTCATGGGCGGCAAGTGCCGCGATCGAGTGAGGGTTTACGGTCATGTATTCGGCCGCACGACCGACGAGCTGGTTCAGGCGTGCGTCGCCGCCAGGCAGAAGGGCTTCACGGCCGTCGGACACTTGAGCCCTTTCGGGGATGAACCCAGAGATATGCCGTATTTCAAGACCCACGCCCGCAAGATGCGTGATGCCATCGAGACCGTAAGGTTATGCCGCGAAGCCGTCGGCGATGATGTGGATCTGTGCGTGGAGATCCACCGGCGGCTGACTCCGGCGGAGGCAGTGGTGCTCGCTCGAGGAATCGAGCCGTATCACCCCTTCTTCTACGAGGATCCGACCCTTCCGGACAACCTTGACGCGATGGCGGAGATTGCTCGCAAGATCCATATCCCTATCGCTACAGGGGAGCGGCTGCACACGATCTACGAGTTCGAGATGCTGCTTAGCAGAGCTGCGGTACAGTACGTGCGGCCGGACATATGCATGTGCGGCGGCCTGACCCACGCAAAGAAGATCGCAGCCCTGGCAGAGGCGCGCTACGCAGGTGTGGTGTCACACAACCCTCTGGGCCCGGTCAGCACCGCTGCGTGCGTGCAACTGGCCGCTTGCATACCGAACTTCGCACTGCAGGAGTACCCCTCGGGAGAGGACCGACCGCCAAAGAGCGATCTGGTGAGTAAGACGCTCGCCTACGAGGAGGGGTTCCTGATCGTTCCGGACGAGCCCGGACTGGGCGTGGAACTGGCTGAAGACGCCCAGGAAAAGCACCCCTATCGCCCGAGGCCACGCCGCACACGGCTGCACGTGGACGGCTCAGTGGTTGACCAGTAAAACGTCGGCTGTCCTTGTGGGCACCAGCTCAGGGCGAGCTGCCGTCATCTCCCGGACTGCTTCTGCCCCCTGTAGTAGCTGGCCACTTTCTTGACGGCCATGATCGTGTCGTCAATCTCCCTGCTGGACAGCCACTCGTTCAGCGGAACATAGTAGACTTCCTCAGCCACCCGCTCGGCATTGGGGCAGTAGCCCTTCTCGTACTTGATGCTCTTGCGGGCGAGCGTGAAGGGGTAGTGCGAGTGGTGGAACGCCGTCTTTTGCCGCAGGTAGGAATAGGCGAGGTGGACCGGGCGCATGTAGAATCTCCCGCTGCCCGCGATGCCCTCCGCGTTGAGGGCCTTGCCGAACGTCGGGGCGTCTACACCGAGGAAGTCGAGGTCGAGCCGGATGAGGTAGTACCAGTAGGTCGCATATCCGCCCTTGACCACCTTGTGGGGGGAAACCCCCCGTATCCCCTTCAGACCTTTCGTGAGGCGTTCGCCCAGGCGGTGGCGCCTGGAGATGATGCGCTTGAGCTTGCCGAGCTGCGCGATGCCGACGGCGCTCTGCAGCTCCGTGATGCGGTAGTTGGGGGCAACGAAGGAAACGTTCCGCGCTCCGGTGAGGCGGTCGTAGCATTTGTCGATGGCGAGCCAGGCCGTGGCGTAGAGGTCATAGTCGTCGGTGACGATCAGCCCGCCCTCTCCGGCGCTGAGGTGCTTGTAATCGTTGAGGCTGAATATCCCCACGTCGCCGAAGGTGCCAACCCACCGGTCGTCTACCATTGTGCCCCACGATTGGGCGCAATCTTCGATCAGCTTGATCCTGTGCCGCTTGCACAGCCGCACGATTGGCTTGATGTCGGCCGGTACGCCGGCAAGGTGCACGACGATGACGGCCTTCGTGCGTTTCGAAATGCGCTCCTTGATACTGGCGGCGGTGATGTTGTACGAGGTGGGGTCTACGTCGGCGAAGACCGGAATGGCGCCTTCGTACACGACGCCCAGGATGGTGCCCGCATCGGTGAGGGGGCTGGTGACGACCTCGTCTCCGGGCCCAACGCCGCAGGCCTTGACGGCGCCGTGCACGGCGGCCGAGCCGGAGCTGCACGCCAGCACGTGCTTCGCTCCGCACGTCTTGGCCATCTTGCTGCAAAGCTGTTCGGTCTTCTTGCCATAGATGTAGAAGAGTGTGTTCTGCTCCAGCGCCTCTTTCAGTTGCTTCAGCTCCTCTTTGCCGAAGCGCCGCCCGACCGCTGGCCACGGTTTGGTGCGTACTTTCCTGCCGCCATTCATCGCCAACGTCGCCATCTGTGTGCCTCCCATCCGCCGAGAGCAGCGTTCCGCTACAGGAGCAGGCGGCTGCCTCTGACACCGGCTCTCTATTGTCCGCCTGGGATTCTACCGGGCGCGTCAAGCC
>DAOVRD010000238.1 GCA_030628375.1 Planctomycetota bacterium | reverse complement strand
GATATCCTCCCTGACTGAGGGCAAAGAGACCACCGTATGCGAAGATCCGGACTCCGATTACTGCCCGATGTGAGATAGGGGGCGCGGCAGGAGCCCCTGGTTCGGCCGGGGCAAAAGATCATGTTGAAGAAGCTGTGGAACAAGATAGACGAGATCCGCTGGGAGGACGCCGTTGACCCGACGTGGTGGGTGAAGCTGGTGCGGCACCAGGTGCGCCTCTATTTCTACATCCTGCGCGAGCTTGTGCGCAACCGGTGTCCGCAGCAGGCGGCGGCCTTGACGTTCACCACGCTTCTGTCTCTGGTTCCGCTGTTCGCGGTCGCGTTCTCGTTCTTCCGCGGATTCGCTGCACTGGACGCCATCGAGACCAGGGCTCAGGACGCCATCTTCAGTTCTCTGCTGGCGGGGCCGTTGGTTGAGCGCAGGACCGTCGAGGAGATTGAGGAAGGCACGGAGCCCGACGAGGCGCTGCCCTTTGACCAGATGTCCGCCGAAGAGATCCTGGCGAGAGCGGACGAGCGTCCTCGGCTCACGGGCGTGAGTTACACGCTGGAGCTTTACGCGCAGGCCCTGGGTGCGGGCGGCGATCCCGAGCGCGTCAGGCAGGGGATAAGCACGCTGCGCCTGGGAGATGTCGGCTCGCTGGCGGACGTTTTTGTCCGGGTGACCGGGAGCGCCCAGAAGGACTACTTCCGCGCTGCCGGGCTGGCGCTGCGGGTCCGAACGGTCCGGGAGAAGCCGTCCGATGAGGCGACCCGGTACTATGACACGGCCAAGGCGCACCACAAGAGGGCCGAATACACTGAGGCGCTAGAAGTCGTGAAGGCTGCCGAGAAGGCCGGCTACCCGGCGGTCGGAACGCGCGGGCTGGCAGCGCGGTCCCACGCGGCGCTGGCGGATGCGTTGCTGGGGCAGGGCGAGGCCGCTGCAGCGGCCAAGGACTATCGCGCGGCGCTGGCGTATTACGGCGACGCATTGTTCGTGAGCGGCGGACAAGGCCCTGTCGAGGAAGTGCAAGACCTGGTCCTGCAACATGACCTCTTGCTCAAGAAGCTGGGCACAGCGCTTCTGGAACTCGGCAAGGAGGCAGTGACGCTGCGCGATTCACTGCAGGATCGGGAAGGCGTGGACGGGCAGGAGGCGTTGCAGTCGGCGCTGGCGAGCCTGACCGAAGCGGCCACGCTGCTGGAGCACTCGAACGAAGTCCACGTCTGGCTGGCCAGGATCATGGGGGCTGCCGGGAAGCCCGACGAAGCGTTCCAGCAGTATGAAACGGCCATACGGAAGAGCAATGAGGTGGCCGCGCGAGGAATAAGCCTGGCGGTGGTGGACTACTTGCGCCTCTTCGTTGACAAGGTCGGCCGGGCCGAGATCGGCATACTGGGCATCCTTTTCCTGCTGGTCACCGCGACTTCGCTTCTTAACACCACCGAGAGGACCCTGAACCACATCTGGAAGGTCACCGAGCGCAGGCCGTTCTGGATCAAGTTCACCTCGTTCTGCACGCTGATATGGCTGGGGCCGGTCCTGGTGGGCACTTCGGTGTGGGTGCGCGAGGGGCTGGCCGACTACTTCGAGGCGGGGCTGGGCCAGGTGCCCGTCATCGGCTACGTGGTCGGGCCCCTGACGGCTGTGGGGGAGCATCTGCTGCCCTTCGTGACGACGTGGTTGATCCTGATGGCCGTTTACAAGTTCCTGCCCCATGCACGGGTCAGATTCGGCAGCGCGGCGTGGGGGGCGTGTCTGGGTGCCGTATTGCTGCACGGTGCAAGGCCGCTGTTCAGCCTCTACGTCCTGAAAGCGGTCCGTTACCAGAAGATCTATGGTTCCCTGGGCGCCGTTCCGATTTTCTTGCTCTGGCTCTGGCTGCTGTGGTTGATCGTGCTTTTCGGGGCGGAGGTCTCCTTCACGATCCAGAACGTCGGCCTGCTGCGATACCGGGACAAGCTGCATCGCCTTTCCTACGTCTTCATTGACCGTTACCTGGCCGCGCGCATCATGATGTACGTGGCGCGCGAGTTCTGGGGAACGGGTGAACCGCTGACGGCCAGCAGGCTGGCCGAGATCTTGCACATAACGTCCGAAGAGGCGTCAGACGCAGCGGGGAGGCTCGTTAAGCTGGGTCTTCTGACGCCCGTCGGGGAGCAGCGCGACCAGTTCCATCCTGCCCGAGACCTGTCCAAGCTCAAACTGAGCGAGGTGCTGAGCATAACGGACCGGTTCCGAGACGAATCCCGCTCCGTGCGACCGGAAGACAAGCCCTACGAGGACAAGTTGGAGGGCGTCTTCCGGTCCGCCATTCAGTCGCAGAGCGACGCCCTGAAAGAGATGACCTTCCGTGACCTTTTGCACGAATGCGAGAAGGACAGGAACAAGTGGCCCAGGGGGCCGTCGCAGTCGCAGTGAGGGCGGCTCAGCGCAGGTAGCGCAGGGCGCCTTCCCCGTCCTCGTCGCGTTCGGCCTGGCGGTTCAGGAACTGCCGAACGTAGGCGTTTCTGCTGGCGCGGATCTCTTCCGGACTGCCCAGCTCAATCAACTTCCCGTCCCTGAACAGGGCGATCTTGTCGGCGATCTGCATGCTGCTGGCGATGTCGTGGGCCACCACCACCATCGTCGCCTGGTAGATGTCGCGGATCCTGAGGATCAACTCGTCAATGCCCGCGGCGATGATGGGGTCGAGTCCCGTCGTGGGCTCATCGAGGAACAGGATGTTGGGGTCCAGCGCCAGCGCACGCGCCAGGCCGGCCCTCTTCTTCATGCCGCCGCTGAGTTCGGACGGCATCTGGTTCTCCACCCCGCCAAGGCCCACTTGCTGCAGCTTCAGCTTCACGACGATGTCAATGACGGGATCGGCCAGGCGCGTGTACTCCTTCAGGGGGAATGCGACGTTCTGTCCGACCGTCATGCTGTTGAAGAGCCCGCCGCTCTGGAACAGCACGCCGACCGAGCGGCAGAAGGCCCGGTAGTCCTTGTGGCTCATCTCCGACACGTGCGTGCCGTTTATCTGGACCGTGCCGGCCCGGGGCTTCTGGAGGCCGATGAGGTGCCTCAGGAACGTGGACTTCCCGCACCCGCTCTGCCCCATGATGACCATGATTTCCTGGGGCTGCACGGTCAGCGAGATGCCCTGTAGAACGGACGTCTCGCCGTAGGCCGCCTCCAGGTCTCGCACTTCTATCATCTCTGACCCCGTTGCGCCTGTGCCTGTCCCTTGTCCTCGGACTGCCTCCGGCGTCGTCAGAAAGCGCCAAAGAGAGAGCCGGCAACGCTGATGACGGGCGACTGCTCTCGGTAAGCGTCCACTATCCCTTGCACGTCCTGCAGGAGCTGCTTGATCTTGCTGTACACCTCATCATCCTGGACCAGTTTCCCGATGGTGCCTTCGCCCCTTGCGATCGCTCCGGTCGCCTCACCCAGGTCGTCCAGCGCGGACATGAGCTGTTGGTAGACCTCGTCGCTTCTCAGCAGTTTCGCCATGGTGCCTTCGCCGCTCAGCATGTCGTCGGAGATGTCCTTCAGGTTGGTGATCAGCGTGCTGACGTCCTCCGCCATCTGCTGGTCCATCAGCAGCTTGCCAAGGACGCCCTCGCCCGTCTCAAGCCGCTCGGAGGCCGTCTTCAAGCTGCTCACGATGGCGTCTACGTCCTGGGAGAGTTCCTCATCGGTCAGCAGCCTTCCGAGCAGTCCTTTTCCTTCGGCCAGGTCTTCCGAGGTCTCCTTCAAGTTGGCGAGCAGCTTCTGCAGGTCATCTTCCATATCTTCGTCCATCAGCAGCTTGCCCAGGACGCCCTCTCCTTTTTCAAGTCGCTCGGAGGCCGTCTTGAGGCCCTGCACGATGACATCCATGTCGGCCGCCAGTTCCTCATCGGTCAGCAGCCTTGCGAGCGTGCCCTTGCCTTCTCGCAGGTCGGCTGTGAGGGTATCAATGTTCTCGAAGGCGCCGTTGAAGCCCTCTCGGATCTCTTCGAGCGTCACTTTGGACTCTTCGACCACTTCGGTGACGCTGGGGGCTACCGCCGTGTTGACGATCTCTTCGTCCTCCCCCAGAGTCCTGGCGTTGCGATCACCGGGTTCCAGGGCGACGTAGTAGCCGCCGAATATGCTCGCCATCTTGATGACGGCCTTGTCTTCAGCGCGCACTGTCACGTCCAGGTTGATGCGCAGAACCGCCTCGACCTGGCGCTGTGGCGGCGCCTCGGTGTTGATGGTCAGTTCTTCGACCGCCCCGACTTCCACGCCCGACATCCGGACGATGTCTCCCACGTCGAGGGTGTGCACCAGAGGGAACTTTGCCTTCAACGGGTAACCCTTGCCGAGATAACGCTGCCAGTTCTCCACATAGAAGGTGGCCAGCCCGAAGATGAAAAGCGCGCCCAGAAGCAACATGCCGACCAACACTTTTCTGGCCATGGTGCTCCTCCTTTCCTCAGTTATGTTCCCGGTCACAAAACCGCCGCGACGCCTGCGTGTCGTCTCCGCCTCACAGGGCCAGCAGGATCTTGCTGATGAAGTAGTCCGCCACCAACACGGCCAGCAGGCTGTGTACAACGCTCTGCGTGGTGCTCTTGCCAACTCCGGCGGCGCCACCGGTGGTCTTGAAGCCGTGGTAGCAGCCCACCACAGCGATGATGCCGCCGAAGATGACGGCTTTCACCAGGGAACGCGCCATTTCGCGGAACTCGAGGTACTGAAAGAATATGCGGAAGAACTCGCGGGGCGCGACGCGTACGTAGAACCACGCCATCCCCGCCCCGCCCATCAAGGCCGCGAAGTCCGCGTAGATCACCAGTAGCGGCAACAGCAGGGCACACGCAACGAGCCTGGGCGATACAAGGTACGCCTCCGGCTTGATGCCCATGGATTTGAGCGCGTCAATTTCGTCGTAGACCTGCATCGTGCCGATCTCGGCCGCGTACGCGCTGCCGATGCGGCCGGCCACAATGAAGGCCGTGAAGACCGGACCAAACTCCCAGACGATCGCCAGGCCCGTCAGGCCGACCAACTTCTCCTGATTGAAGCGTCGGAGCTGGTCCCCGCCGTACAGCACCAGGATCAGTCCGACGAACAGGCCGAACACGCCGACGATGACCAGGCTGCTATTGCCCACCTCGTAGAGCTGCTTGAACAGGAGCTTGTGGCGTTTGAGGGCGTAGCCGATGTGCCGGATGCTGTCCAGCGTTAGAGCCGCGACGTCGTAAGCCGCCGCACACGTTCTCTTTACGCTTTCAACGAACGCCGGCATCGTCGTCATCCGCCTCCTGTTCGCCGGACCCGCCGATGGGGATGTAGAGGATGCGCCACCGCCGCTGCCGTTCCGTCCAGGAACACTTCAGCAGTCCGAACAGAAACGAGACGTACTTGCCGTCTTCCCCCACCACCTCGGCAGTGCTATCATAGGTGAAAAGGCATCCCAGGCTGAAGTAGCGCCCGCCGGCTCCACGCCGGTGGTGGTAGAGGCGGCTCAGGACGCGCGTTTCGCGCTCTCCTCGTTCGTCGCGATGATACTGGAAAAAGTCGAGCAGTGCACGATAATTGCGCTTGAATCCCTTCGTCGTGTCCTTCCATCCGTGGCTGATGACCCACACGTGGCGCTGGCCGTCCGGTCCGCGCTCCCAGGTGATCAGAGGCCACAGCGTGATGCGCCGCCCCTTGCGCGGCTCGCCGTCTTCGCTGGGGTAAACGTCCGTGTAATGCCAGTACAGCGGCGCTACGACCAGCAGCTTCTTGCGCACTTTCGGATCCCTTGTGTCCGTGCCGACCCAGAGCAGGGGCCACAGGATCCTGTGACGCGTCCAACACCTCTCCGGGTCCTTCTCGGCCGTCAGGTAACGCCTGGTCCGCCAGTAGAAGGGGATAAGACGAATCTCGTCCGACTTGGGATCGTCGGATTTGCACACCAGGGACCACAGTGCGGACCAGCCCTTCTTCTTGGGCTTTTCTCGGGAGTCGCCGCGGAACCCGATGCCCAGTATTGAGGACTGATGCGCGACAAGGTTGCCTTCTCGGTCCTTCGTTCGGATGGTAGAGAACAACGGCGAGACGACCAGGACCGTGTGATAGTGCGGACCCCCCCGGTCCACGAGACCCCAGCGGATCAGGAACCAGAAGACACGGTGGACCACACGCAGTTCGGCCGGGCGCTCCTTCCGCTTATACACGTAGAGAGGCCACAGCCGATATTGCTTGTTCTTGCCGTCGGGCGTGCGCCCGTAGCCCAGGAACGGCCAGGGGAAGTCGTCGCGCACATAGTTGCCGTGGCGGTAGTGCGAGTACAGGGGGAAGACGATGAAGCTCCAGGTGTCGCCGATCACGCCGTGCGTCACGCCGGCCAGGGGGAAGAGCGAGAAGTAAGGCCCCCATTCGTCGTCCTTGCCCCACCGCAGGAGCTGAAGGAAGTGAGCGTGCACTGAGGGGCGTTGTGTGCTCGCCGACCAGGTCTTGTTGTAGTGGAACAGGGGGAAGAAACGATGCTCGGTCGTCTTGTCGCCGTCCTTGAAGTGCAACCCGAGCGGCCAGAGGTACTGCACCTGGTAATGCCCTTCTTCCGCTTCATGTTCGTAATTGTAGAGGGGACGGACT
>DAOVRD010000175.1 GCA_030628375.1 Planctomycetota bacterium | reverse complement strand
GGCATCTTCCGCGGCGCTCTCGACGCCCGGGCGAGGGACATCAACGAGGAGATGAAGATCGCCGCCGCATCGGCACTGGCGGGCCTGGCGCCCGAGGGCGAGCTTGTGCCCGACTTCATGGACGTGGGCGTCCATCGCGCCGTGGCGGATGCGGTCGTCCGGGCCGCGCGCAAGACCGGCGTCGCGCGCGCGTGATGGCTATCAACCCGTTGAAAAATGTGGCGCAGCCGCCCCCGCAGGCTCCAAAGCTCCGGCACGTAATGTAGCGCAGCCGCCCTCGGCTGCGGCGGATCGGAATGGCCGGAACTCAGGCGAGGGCGCCTGAGCTACATGCGTTCCCTGCTGCGCGCCTTCGTGTCCTTCGGGAATTTGCTGGCTGATGGAGTCTTCCGGCAACAGCCCCACCTACCGCATAGAGACGCTCGGCTGCAAGGCGAATCTCTACGATTCACGGCGACTGGCCGAGGCGCTGGAGTCGCTCGGCTGGCGCGAAGCCGAGCCGGGCGAGGACCCGGAGGTCTGCCTGCTCAATACGTGCACGGTGACGGCCGGGGCGGACCGCAAGGGCCGTCAGCGCGCCGCCCGTCTGGCCAGACAGCACCCCGGCGCCCGGGTGTTCGTCACGGGCTGCTATGCCAGCCTGCGGCCGGACGAACTCAGGGCCGTGGCGGGCGTCACCGGCGTCTACGGCCGGCGGCAGTGGATGGCCATGCTCGAAGCCATCACGGGCGCTCCGCCGCCGCCGGGGCAATTGGAGGGCGACTTCGGGATCAGTTCCTTCGGCGGGCGTGCCCGGGCGTTCCTGAAGATACAGGAAGGCTGCGACTCGTTCTGCTCCTATTGCGTCCTGCCCACGGTGCGAGGGGAGCCGAGGAGCCGTCCGCTTCCGGAGGCGAAGGCCGAGGCCGAGCGGCTGGCCTGCGCCGGCTTTCGGGAGATCGTCCTGACCGGCATACACCTCGGCCTCTACGGTCGCGACCTGGGGGACGGGACCGGCCTGGCGGACGCAGTGCGGACGATGGTGGCCGTGCCGGGAGTGGAGCGCGTGAGGCTCAGTTCGGTCGAGGCTACGGAGGCCGGCGAGGAATTGCTCGCGGCGATGCAGCATCCGGCCGTCTGCCCGCACCTTCACATCCCGCTTCAGAGCGGCGACGCGGAGGTGCTTGGCCGCATGAACCGTCCTTACAGTCCCGAGGGATTCCTGGACGTGGTGGAGCTGGTTCGCGCGCGGCTGGACCGGCCCGCCGTCACGACGGACGTAATGGTCGGGTTTCCGGGCGAGACCGACCGGCAGTTCGAGCATACGCTGGAGGTCTGCCGCAAGGCGCGGTTCAGTCGGACGCACGTCTTTCCCTTCAGCCCTCGCCCGGGCACCCGGGCGGCGGCGCTGCCGGACCGGGTGCCGTCGGCCGTTATTCACGAACGCAGTCGTCGGCTTAGGGACCTGGCGAAGCGGCTGGCCTGCGAGTGGGCGGAGGGCTTTGTGGGTCAACGCGTTCGGGTGCTTTTCGAGCGCTGCGATCCCGACGGCTTCCTCACCGGATATACTGACCGCTACGTCCGCCTTGCTGCTTCGGGACATGTGGGATTGATCGGGCAAAGTGCAGAGGTGGCTTGCGAGGCGGCAGAGGGCGTTTCGTTGATCGGGCTCGTGGTGTCTTCGGAGAACGTTGCATGACACGCAAGCGTACGGTATAGATTGGGGCGAGCCGCAACCCGCGTACGGTGGGGTTCGGAGGGCCCCATTCATGGCTAAGGGATTCCGCCAGGAGGTCATCAATGTTGCCCTGGCGCGCGTTCTACAGGAGCGGGGGCTTGTGACAGCGCCCGAGTATATCCTGGAGGCCGTGTCCACGCGTGGCCGGAGAATGGTGGACGTGATCGTTGACTACAATGGTCTGCGCACAGCCATAGAGGGCGAGGTTGCGGATCAGCCCGAGCCGCAAACCAGAGCGCTGGAGTCCGCCCGACGGCGGGTTGAGGAAGGAGTGGCTCACATAGGCATCGCCGTGGTGTACCCGGCACACTTGCGGCGGGTGGCATTCGATAATCTGCCCCGTGAATTGGCAGAGGCTCGGTTGCAGATGGCGCTGGTCACTGAAGCCGAGGAGACCGGTTTCGTCGCTGGGGACGTCGGGTCCTTCGAGACGGCGCTTCAGAGCGCCTTTGAACGTCTCGTCAGGGAAGATACGGTGGCAAAGGCCGTGGCGATACTCTCTGCCGGGGTTGAACAATTCGCCTCTGCCTTTGCCCTCAGACGCGGGGTGACCGGGAGGGTCATCCGCGCCCTGGGGATCAGAGCGCTCGGCAGCGAGCAGCCACCCGACGAAGTCCCAGAGCGTCCCCTGCCCGGGGAGGAGACCCCGGAAAGGGGCGCCAGCCGTGTCAGCGGGTTGGTTGTTGCCAATGCCATGATCTTCCAGGAAATACTGTCCGGTGAGGATTCGCGGGTGCTCTCGCTCTCCCAGATGCCCCCCGATGCGGAACCCATCATGGCGTTCATCAAGCACTGGGGTTACGTACTGGGTGAAATAGACTATTACCCCATCTTCCACGTCGCCCGTGAAGTGCTCAGGGCACTGACCGCGCACCGCGAGATCATTAAGGCCGTGCAAGAGCTCGCCGACACGGCTCGGGAGCTGGTGGGCATGAGGGCGCCCATGCGCCACGACCTCATGGGCCGGGTCTACCATCGGCTGCTGTGCCAGGCGAAGTACCTCGGCACCTACTACACCAGTATCCCGGCGGCCGCCCTCCTGCTGCAGATCGCATTGCGGCCGGAGGCGTGGAACGTTTCATGGCACGAGCTGCCGAAGTTGCGGAACTTCAGGGCTGTGGACCTGGCGTGCGGGACGGGAACTCTCCTTATGGCCGCAGCGCAGGCGTTGACTCAGAACTACATCGAGGCTTCGCAGGGCAAAGGCCCAGGGCTCGATCTTCGCGAACTTCATCGGGCGCTCAATGAGGACATCCTCTACGGATACGACGTATTGCCCTCGGCGGTGCACCTTACCGCTTCCACTCTTGCGCTCAGGGCGCCCGAGATCGCTTTCCGGCGGATGAATATGTTCAGCCTGCCCCTCGGAGGCAAGGACCGCCGATTGGGAAGCATAGAGTTCCTCGGGAATAACAAAGTCAACATGCTGGTGGACCTGTTCGGACCCCCCAGCGGTACGCAGCCGCTTGACCTGGCGAAGGCCCCTGAGGCCGCCCCCGCCGCACTGCCCGACATGGACCTGTGCGTGATGAATCCGCCTTTCACCAGGAGCGTGGGGGGCAACCTCCTGTTCGGTTCGTGCCCGCCCGACGAACGCCGCCACATGCAGAGGAAGCTCGGCCGCATGTTGCGGGATCCCAACGTGCTGGCCAGTAGCACGGCTGGGCTGGGTTCGGTATTCGTGGCGGTGGCACATTCGCACATCAAGCCGGGAGGAAGGATCGCGGTCGTACTGCCGAAGGCTGTTCTCTCGGGCGTCGCTTGGGGAAAGACCCGCCAGCTGCTCAGTTCATACTACCGCGTAGAGTACATCATCTGCAGCCACGATCCGCAGCGATGGAACTTCTCTGAGAGCACGGCTCTGAGCGAAGTGTTGCTCGTCGCGGTGAAAGGCAGGCGCGGGGAGAATCCTGAGAAAGGCCGCGCTCGCGTGACGGCCGTCAATCTGTGGCACAATCCCGACACGCCTTTTGAGGCCCTCGCCATCAGCAGGGCGCTGAGGCGTGACGAAGCGCCCGATGTCGAGTCTGGCCAGGGCGCTCTGGAGCTTCCGCTAGGGGATCAGAAGCTGGGCGAGGCCGTCTCGGTGCCGTGGGATTTTCTGAAGGAGCAGCAGAGCTGGCTCCTGCCGTCTGCGTTTGCGCAGTCCGACCTTGTCCGGGCCGCTTACCATCTGTTGCACGGACGGACTTGGCTACCTGGATTTGGTATTTGCGGCGACATTCGTCTGTCAGAACTCGCATGCTTCGGGGACATTGGACCGGACAGGAGGGACATACACGATGGCTTTAGCGTCAGTGCCAGCGTCACCGCTTATCCAGCTTTCTGGGGGCATAACGCTGAGGAAGTGCTCACCATTCGGCAGGCGCCGAACGCGTACCTTTCGCCCCTCGGGGCTGCCAAGAAAGGACGTCCTCTGAGAAAGGTTGAGGACCTTTGGCCGCTTTCCGCGGCCGTCATGATACCGGAACGCCTGTGGCTCAAGACTCAGCGTTTGGCGGCCTTGAGGCTCACCGAACCCTGTCTATCCAACGTGTGGTGGCCATTTCGAATGAAGTCTGGACCGCGCGAGGAAGCGTATGAAAAAGTCCTGGCCTTGTGGTTCAATTCGACCCTCGGCCTCATTTGCCTGTTGTGCCACAGGGTGGAAACCCGCGGCGCTTGGGTCGGTTTCAAGAAGCCTGTTCTCGCTTCCATGCCGGTCCTCGACGTACAGGCATTATCCTCCGCGTCGCTAAAGGCGCTTGCCAAAGACTATGAACTATTGGCCGACAAGCCTCTGGGTCGTTTCTCCGAAATCGGCACGGACCCCATCCGTGCTGGCATTGATGGCGCCGTCGCGCGAGCCCTCCGTTTGCCTGACTTTTCGATTCTGCGCACTCTCCTGGCCCAGGAGCCAATTGTTTCGCTGAAGAAGTTATGACCCCGCGGCCGACACTTCCGGCCTTCACGTCTGCAGCGCGCCGGCCAGGATGTCGCAGAGGTGGCGGGCGATCTCGCTCTTGGTCTGCGGGCGGGCGAGGATGGCGCCGTCGGGGGCGATGATGAGGGACGGGTGCTTCTCGTCGCGTATCGTGGTCAGGTCGTTGGCCACCACGAGGTCTGCACGGTAACGGCGCAGTGACTCCAGCGCTATCGCTGCGAGCCGTTCTTCAGGTTCGCCCACCTCGAGCTTGAACTCCACCAGATAGACGTTGGCGGCCCAGTCTTTGATCCGCCGGATGACCTTCGGCGTCCGGACCAGGCGGATGTCCCAGCTCTCGCGTCCGGACGGAGTCTTACGGTCTTCGCTTGCCTCGGGCACGTAGTCGAGCACGGCCATGGCGTGCAGGACGGCGTCCGGCGGGGAGGCGGCCAGCTCGGCCTCCAGCGTTGCCATCAGGTCCGGGACGGTCTCGACGTGCAGGACGCGCAGCCGGGCCGATTCGTCTTCGGACAACTCGTGCGGCGTCGGCAGCGCGCTCTGCGGGCCGGCGACCACGGTCACCCGCGCGCCGCGGCGCAGGGCCTCGATGGCGATCCGGCATCCCAGCCGTCCCGATGACCGGTTGCTGACGAAGCGCACCGCGTCAATCGGGCCGCGCGTGGGCCCGCTGGTCACCAGGATGTGTCGTCCGACAAGTGTGGCGGCCATTTTGTGGGTGCCGGTAGACGCGATAAGAGCATCAAACAAAACGGATTCACCGCCGAGAACGCTGAGAGCGCAGAGCCAAGAGAAGCTGTTGCGCACCCGTTTCTTGGCTTTCTCTGCGTCCTCTGCGATCTCTGCGGTTGCTTCTGTTAGGCATTTTAAGGGAGTTGAATCGGCCCGTACGCTACCGCGAAAGGGGGGCCTTTGCAACTGTCCCCGCCGACGTACGGTATTTTGCGGAGAGGCCGGCTTTTGCTAGAATGCAGCGTCTACGGGCAGTGGCGCATGGAATGAGTCGGAACGTCAACGGCTCTTTCGGCGTCCTCGGTCTGGCGGGAGTTCATGGCGCAAGACCAGATAAAGTCGGTGCAGGGGACTGAGGATCTTTTCCCCGATCAGTGGGCCCACTGGCGCACGCTGTACGCGACGGCCAGACGGCTGTTCGAGCGCTACGGCTACGGGGAGATCCGAACGCCCGTCTTCGAGGATACGCGGCTGTTCGTCAAGGGCACCGGCGAGACGACCGATATCGTTCGGAAGCAGATGTATTCGATCCCGGCCGGCGAGGGCGAGAGCATCACGCTGTGCCCCGAAGGGACGCCGTCCGTTGTCCGCGCCTACCTGCAAGCGAACCTGCACAAGCAGGAGCCGTTCCAGAAGTTCTACTACATCGGTCCGATGTTCCGACGCGAGCGGCCGCAGAGGGGACGACTGCGGCAGTTCCATCAGCTCGGCGTGGAGGCCGTCGGCAGCGGCAGCCCGCTGCTGGACGCAGAGACCATCGTGCTTGCCGTGGAGGTCTTCCGGCAGGTGGGCCTGACGGACTTCGGCGTCGTTCTGAACTCCATAGGCTGCCCCGAGTGCAGGCCGCGGTACCGCGACGAGGTGTGCAGGCTGCTCTCGGACAAACGCGATGAGCTGTGCGAAGACTGCAAGGACAGGCTCCAGCGCAACGTCCTGCGCGTTCTGGACTGCAAGGAGGAGGGGTGCCGCCGTCTCGTGGCGGAACTGCCGGCCGTGGTGGAGTATCTCTGCGACGCCTGTGCCGAGCACTACGAGGCGGTGAAGGCGGCGCTGGGCCGTGCGGGCGTTGAGTTCACTGAGGATCCGGGGCTGGTGCGCGGGCTCGACTACTACGTCCGGACCGTGTACGAGATAAAGCACGGCGGGCTCGGGGCGCGTGATGCGATCTGCGGCGGAGGGCGGTACGACGGTCTTATGGAGCTGTTGGGCGGGCCGCCCCTTCCGTGCCTGGGATTTGCCATCGGGGCCGAGGCGACGATCCTGGCCATGGAGAGCGAATTGGGGTCGCCGGCGGACAGCGCCGTGGGGCCGGCCGTGTATGTGGTGTGTTTCGATGAGGCCGCTCGGGCCGACGCCTTCGAGCTGGTGCAGGCGCTGCGCTGCGCGGAGGTGCGGGCGGACATGGACTTCGAGGGCAGAAGCGCCAAGTCCCAGATGCGCATGGCGAACAAACGAGGCGTTCGGTTCTGCTTCCTCCTCGGACCGGACGAGTTGCAGCGCCGGGAAGTGACGATTAAGGACATGGCCGACGGACGGCAGTGGAGCGTGCCGCGCGACGGGGCCGTCCAGGAGGTCGGGAGATTGCTTGGTGCGGAAGAGGCCGAGGGCGCGCCGTGAGCGTCAAAGGCCGCAGCCGAGGGGCCAGAGATGATTGACGACAGCATAGAGAACCTTGTCGCGCAACTGCGGGATTTCAGAAGTCGCAGCACTGCGTCGCGTCGGTTGGTTGACATGGGTCGGGACGCGGTCGGGCCGTTGCTGGAGGCGCTGGGTCGGGAGAGGCGGGAGGGCGCGAAGTGGGCGATGCTGAGATGCCTTGGCGACCTTGGCGCGGCGGAGGCCGTGCCGGAGATCGCCCCTTACCTGGAAGACGGCGCTTATCAGTCTGTGGCCCACGACGCCCTTGTGAGAATAGCGGGCCAGGATGTGGGTCCGCTCCCCGGTGATTGGCTGCGCTGGGCGGGGCAGCAGGGCGAGCCGGGCCGGGAGGAGGTGCCGGACGCCGCGGCCGAGCCGAGCGACCACAGGCTGACGGAACTGGCCCTGGAGGGAAGCCAGGCCTCCTGGCAGCGGGAGACGGAGCACCGCTACGTCGTGGAGACACCTTTGCCGGGCGGCCGGAGTCAGAAGGTGACAGTGATCTTCGGGTCCCAGGACCACGAGGGCTCCGATATCGTCATCGTCTACGCCGACTGCGGCGAGGCGCACCCCGACGACTACGAGACCGTCTTGAGACGCAACCTTCGGATGCCTTACGGCGCCGTTGCTCTGGGAGGGGCGGCCGGCAAGCCGCGCTTCGTCATGTTCAACACGATTCTGAGGCAGGGGCTGAGCCCCGTCGAGTTGCGCAAGAGCATACTCACGGTCGGCGAACGGTCTGACCGCGTCGCAAGACACCTGAAGCACTGAGCGGGTCCGTCGGTCAGTGCCCATGAGCGAGCTGTCGTTCGCTGAGATTGCCTGTCCATGGCCGGCACCTCAGGACCCTGGCGGAGGAGAATGCGAAGCGGAATGCTGAAGAGAACGCACAAATGCGGTGAACTGCGTCTGGAACACGCCGGGCAGGAAGCGGTGTTGAGCGGCTGGGTTGGCAACTGGCGCGACCACGGCGGCCTGGCCTTCATTGATCTGCGCGACCGCACGGGGATAACTCAGGTGGTCTTCCGGCCTGAGCTGGATGCCGAACTGCACGCGCAGGCGCGCGGGCTGCGCAGCGAGTACTGCATCAGCGTGCGCGGAAGGGTGGAAAGGCGTCCGCCGGAAATGGAGAATTCGGACCTGCCGACCGGGCAGATCGAGTTGCTCGCTTCGGAGATGGAGCTGCACAGCAAGAGCAAAACCCCGCCCTTCGACGTCCAGGGCGAAGAGCCCTCCATCGAAGTGAGGCTGAGGCACCGATATCTGGACCTGCGCCGTGCCGCGATGCAGCGCAACCTGGAAGGCCGACACCGTTTGACCCAGATCACGCACCGCTACCTGGACGAGCAGGGCTTCATCGAGGTGGAGACGCCGTTCCTGGCCAAGAGCACCCCCGAGGGCGCGCGCGACTACCTGGTCCCCAGCCGGGTCAACCCGGGCAAATTCTACGCGCTGCCGCAGAGCCCGCAGCTCTTCAAG
>DAOVRD010000015.1 GCA_030628375.1 Planctomycetota bacterium | reverse complement strand
CATCCGAGAGGAAACGAGGCCAGAATGGATCCGATAAGGATAGTCCTCCGGGGCACGCAGCGGCCGACTGCCTTCTGTCCCGTCTGCGCGCGAGTAGACCGCTCACCGCGGGAACTTGAAGATTGCGCCCTCATCGAGGTGGCCAGAGACGCGCCGGTGCCTTTCCAGGTCGACGCCGCCGCAGGCGGTGCTACATTGCACTGGATCGCCGATTCGCTGGCCCCCGGGCAGGAGAAGGAGTACGTGCTGTGTGAATCCGTCGCTCGGCCGATCGCATCCCAGGTCAAGGTCGCTGCCCAGGATGCGGGACCGGTCAGCGTGCAACTGGGTGAGGAACTTTTCACCCGCTACGTCTACGGCGAGGACGTGCCCAAACCGTGCCTCTATCCCGTAATCGGCCCGTTCGGCCAGGGGGTCACCCGCGCCTACCCGCAGGAACAGGCCGAGGGGGATTCGACCGACCACATCCATCACCGCTCGCTTTACGCGGCGTGGGGCGACGTGAACGGCTCGGACAACTGGAGCGAGGAAGAGGGCAGCGGGCGAATGGCACACCGCTACTTCGAGGCGACCGAGGGCGGGCCGGTGTTCGGCCGCATCGTTGCCCTCAACGACTGGGTGGACGTCGCCGGCAACCGCCTCATGCAGGACCGTCTGGAGTACAGGTTCTACAACACCCCGCCCAGCTTCCGGGTCTTTGACCTCTCGGTGACCCTGTATGCCAGCGATGGGGACGTGCGGTTCGGCGACACCAAGGAAGGCGGCATTATGTCGCTAAGGGTCGCAAGCTCCATGGAAGCGGCGCGCGCGGGACGGATCGAGAACTCGCTGGGCGGCGTCAACGAAGCCGAGACGTGGGGAAAGCAGGCCAGTTGGTGCGACTACTCGGGCCCGGTGGGCGACCACATCGTCGGCATAGCGGTCTTCGATCATCCCTCTAACCTCCGTTACCCGACCTTCTGGCATGTTCGCAACTACGGCCTGATGACGGCCAACCCTTTCGGGCTCTCTCACTTCGTGGGGGAGGGCCACGACGGTTCACACGTCCTGCCGGCTGGCGAGCACCTTTGCTTTCGCTACCGCGTGCTGATCCACGCTGGCGATGCGCAGGAGGGCTCCGTGCGCGAGAAGTACCTCGAGTGGATATTCCCGCCGTCAGCGACGGTGCAGGATTGAGCGCACCCGCTCTGCGGAGAACCGATGGAAAGACCAGGACTCTGGAAAGTGGCCCCCGCAGCGGTGACGAAACCGTGGGGTCTGGTGCACCAAGAGGCCCTGGAGCTGACGGGGATCGAGGTGGGGGTCGGCGAATTGTGGCTTGCCTCCGCGCAGACCGGGCCGGGCAACTACTCCAATACCGTGGTGGAACCGGCGCTGCGCAAGACGCTGGCAGAGCTTCTCCAGGAAGCGGCCGCCGAGGGGGACAGCGCGCTGGAACCGCTGCTGGGTGCGCACGCGCTCTCGCACTTGCACGAGAATCCGCACCGAGGCAAGACCGAGGCGTGGTACATCCGGGCCGTCAAAGGGCACACCGGCCTTGTCTCAGGACCGCGCTCCGCAGAGCAAGCCGACAGGCTCAGGGACATCATCCTGAACCAGGGACTGCCGCCGGACGTCGAAGCGTGGTCCCAGCAGGTCCGAGAGCTTTTCGGCCTGATCGAACCCCTCCAGGGAGGCGAGGTCTTCCTCACCCCCGCCGGGGTGCTCCATACGATGTTCGCAATCGGCCCGGAGAGCCATCTCATCATTGACGAGCTACAGCAGGGATACGGCGAAAGCCTCCTGCCGACGCTCACCAAGGTGCTGATGATCCAGAACGACCTCCTCAGCGTCCAGGTTCACCCGGGCGACTCGACCGTCGCCGACGCCGCCGAGGGCAGGCTCCAGGTGGACCAGGACCTCCAGGCGAATCCGACGGTCCGCATCTACGACTTCGGCCGGCGGCCGGGCGAATATCCCGAACTGGGCTTCAGCCTGGTTGACCCCACAACCGGACTGAGGCGCGTCATGCCGGTCGAACTGAAAGTCGGCGGGCAGCAAAGCCTGCAGATCATGGTGGCCGCCCCGCAATTCGCGAGGAGCCGTATCCGCGTGAGCCGGGGCGGAGGCTGTGACCTGGCCGTTCGGTACGGAAGTTACCGCACGCTGCATTGCCTGCGCGGCTCCGCCGAGCTCTCGGCGGGCAAGGAGGCAATGGGTATGGCGCCGGGGGAGACCGTGTTCGTGCCGGCCTGTCTGGAACGCGAACTCCGCATCCGCACAGACACCGGCTGCTCGCTTTTCGACGACACGCTGCCCGACCTGACAGTGCTGACCGACTTCCTGGAGACGCACGGCGTGGAGTCCGAACGGGTCGAAGCCCTCCTCAATCCGGCACGTGCCCTCTGAGCAGGGAACCGGCCGCCGCCCGGGCAGCGGGGCTGCCATCTCGTGCCAGGCAGATTCTCCCATTCCGTCGGCGTAGGTGTTGATTTTGCGGCACGGTTTCTGCCACCATGTAGTAGAATATGGCGGGCGCCGTTCGGTGTCCGGTCGCCTGACGGACGACGTCCCGTGCGGCGGCGCTGTGAACTGCTTCATTGCGGCATACGACACGGAGGGTCGCTTCGCCACGTCGGGCCCCGTCTGGGTAGCTTCGGACGCGCAGCGACAGGGGAAACAATGCGGGACGCAAGGTCCAAGCTGAGATCAATGAGGCTCTACGTCCTGATAACCGAGCGTTTCTGCCGGAGGCCGTGGCGTGAGACGGCAGAGATGGTGCTGACCGCCGGCGTGGACGTCATCCAGCTCCGAGAGGACCAGATGGCGGACGGCAAACTGCTGGACAGGGCCTGCGTCCTGCGCGATCTGACGACGGAAACGGGGGCGCTGCTGATCATCAATGACCGTCCTGATATCGCGCTGATGAGCCGGGCCGACGGCGTCCATCTGGGGCAGGCGGACCTGCCGCCACAGGACGTGCGCAGCCTGGTCGGTCCCCACCTGTCCATCGGCCTGTCCACCCACTCCATGGACCAGGTGCGGGAAGCCTGCGAGCTGCCCGTTGACTACGTGGCCATAGGCCCCATCGCTCCCACAACCACCAAGGACTACAAGCGCGGCAGCGGCCTCAGACTGGTTCGGAACGTCTGCGCTCGATGCGCACTGAGCGACCTGCCGGTCGTCGCCATCGGCGGCATCAATCGCGGCAACGCGGCGGAGATCGTGGAAACGGGGCCCACGGCCGTGGCGGTCTGCTCCGCAGTATGCAGCGCGGAGAATCCGCTGGAGGCCGCCCACGAACTTCGCGCCCTCGTCGAGGAGGCCGTCCAGCGTCGAAACGAGTCCGATGAGTGAAATGCCCGACATCCTGGTCAGCATCTGCCAGGTTAAGCGCCGCGAGATCGAGGACCTCAAACGGGCGGGCACTCAGCCGCTGGAACGAGCCGTCGGCCGGCAAACCAAGCCCAGGGGGTTCAAGGCGGCCCTTCAAGCAGCCCGGCGCGTCGCCCTCATCGCGGAAGTGAAGAGAGCTTCCCCATCGGCCGGCGTCATTCGGGAAGACTTCGATCCGGTCGAGATAGCGTGCGCCTACGAGCGCGGCGGCGCCACGTGCATCAGCGTCCTCACGGATCGCCAGTTCTTTCAGGGCGACGCTGCGTTTCTGGCGCAGATACGCGACGCCGTCAGTCTGCCGCTGCTGAGGAAGGACTTCATCCTCGACGACATACAGGTGCTGGAGGCCCGCGCCTTCGGCGCCGACGCTTACCTTCTGATAGCGGCCGCGCTCGACCCCGCAAGGCTTCGGGACCTGTTGGGGAGGGGTCGCGACCTCGGGATGGATGCGCTGGTCGAAGTGCACGACGAGCAGGAACTCGATGTCGCGCTCTCCGCAGGCGCGCCCCTCATAGGCATCAACAACCGGGACCTCCGCACCTTCGAAGTCAGCCTGGAGACGGCGCAGAAGCTGGCGCCGCTGGTGCCGCGCGACGTCCTCGTGGTGGCCGAAAGCGGCATCAAGACCCGTGCCGACGTCCAGCGCCTGAAGAGCCACGGGGTCAAGGCCGTCCTGGTCGGCGAATCCCTGATGAGGGCCCACGACATCGAAGCAGCCACCCATGAATTCAGCGGTCACTGAAACACCTGGACGGCGCTTTCCCGACCCCGACATAAGCACGGCGCCGCTGAATACTCAAGGCATGCTGTGCGTAATACCATATGAGCCAGAGGTTACTGAGCATGGACGCCCTCGTACTTGAAGACGTCAGCAAGGCCTTCGGCGCCCTTTATGCCGTGGACGGGCTCAGTCTGCGCGTGCCGACCGGATGCATCTACGGCTTTCTTGGGCCCAATGGCGCCGGGAAAACCACCGTTCTGCGCATGATCATGAACATCCTCTACCCGGACGCCGGCACGATCCGCGTCCTGGGGGACCCGTTAGTCGAGCCCGCGAAGGAAAGGATCGGATACATGCCCGAAGAGCGCGGGCTCTATCAGAGAATGAAGCTGCGCAGCGTCCTCTCGTATCTGGGCAGGCTAAAGGGCGTAAGCAAAGGTGAGCTTGGAAGCAGGCTTTCCGAGTGGCTCGCCGTGATGGACTTGACCCAGTGGGCCGACAAGAGGGTGAATGCACTGTCAAAGGGGATGCAACAGAAAGCACAGTTCATTGCCACCGTTATCAACGACCCCGAGCTTCTGATACTCGACGAACCGTTCGCCGGCCTCGACCCGGTCAATCTTGACATCATCAAAGGGACGTTGCTGCGCATGCGCGAACAGGGCAAGACCATCATCCTCTCCACGCACATGATGAATCATGCGGAAGACCTGTGCGATTCCATCCTGCTGATTAATGAGGGAAAGAAGATCGTCGACGCTCCGCAGAACGATATCCGGTCGCAGTACGAATCCAACAAGGTCATCCTGGAGTTGGAGGGCGACGCTGCCTTCCTCGGGCAGCTTCCCATGGTGGAAAGCGTAGCAGAGCTGGGGAGAGAGATAGAAGTCTCGCTCAAAGAGGGCACCGATGACCAGGCGCTTCTGAAGGCTCTGGTGGGCCGCGTCCGCGTGAGGACATTCGTCGTCAAGGTGCCAACACTGCACGAGATCTTCCTTGATTTGGTTGGGCAGAGCAATGCGTAAGATCCTGACAGTTGCCCGGCACGAATTCACTGAGACTACTCGGACTAAGTCCTTTCGGCTGGCTTTCGTGCTGGTGCCGGCCACCGTATGCGTCCTTATCCTGATCGCCGCGCACTACGCGCACGATGCGCATGAGGTGACGCCGTATCGTCCGCAGGGCAGTGGGCTCCAGCGCACCACGGGGCCAATCTCCCCTGGTGACCCGCAGCCGTCTGAAGGGATGCGGGGGCCGGACATCTTTACGGGGAGGGTAGGCGTTGCGCTGCTCCTTCTCATGCTCATGTTCTTTGCCATCGTGGGCCCGGTCAGCGGGACGATGTTCACCGGAATCATCGAGGAGAAGAGCTCCCGGGTCGTCGAAGTGCTTCTATCGGCCGTCAGCCCATTCCAGCTCATGGCAGGGAAGATCGTGGGACTGGCTGGCGCCAATCTTGCAATGGTTGTCTTTTGGGCAGTTACCATTTACACGGTTGCAGCCCGGCAGGGCTTCGGCTCGCGCGTCAGTCTCGGCGTGCTGGCGTGCTTCTTCGTGTACTTCGTCCTGGGCTTTGTGCTGATCTCATCGCTGTATGCGGCCATCGGGTCGGCCTGCACGACATTCAAGGATGCGCAGACCTTGATGATGCCGCTCATGCTGGTCATTATCTTGCCCACGTGCATGTGGATGTACTTCGTGATGAACCCCAACGGTGTGTGGGCAACAGTGCTCTCGTTCGTGCCGCCTATCACGCCCATGATGATGATGCTGCGCATTGGTGCGGACCCCGATCTGAGCCGATTCCAGATCGCCGCTTCCATGTTACTTCTCGCTGTTTCGGTGCTGCTGGTTGTCTGGGGGTCGGCGAAGGTCTTCCGCACGGGCATACTCATGTACGGCAAGCCGGCTACGCTCCGCGAGATCCTGCGCTGGCTTCAGTACAAGTAACCGCGCGAGGCATGCGGCAGAGCAGCAACGTCGTTCGCGCGAGGGGACGCTCCCCCGCCTGCCGCACCAGGTTTCCCGGACTCAAGACGCCGGTTCGTGAAGCTTCTCCACCACCTGCCGGTTGGCCGAGGGCATGGGATATCGGTCCAACTCCGCAAGCGACACCCAGCGGTGGGTCCGGTCGGTGGGCAGACCTTCCGGCGGGATGCAGACGAAGGCGTGGAGTCTGACCTGGAAGACCGTGGTGTAGTGCGTCAGCTCAGCCAGCTTCCGGGAGGGTCGGCAGTTCACTCCCAGCTCCTCCCGGCATTCACGTCGGAGGGTCTGGGCCGGCGTTTCTCCGTCTCGCACCTTGCCACCCGGGAACTCCCACATCCTCGCGAACAGCCCGGCTGACGAACGCTGCTGGATGTACACTTCGTCGTCCCGCAAGAATACGGCGACGGCCGTCCGAATCTTCCTGGAAGGCTTGTGCGAGGGCCGGGGGATGTCGTACTGCATTCCACGCCGGAATGCCTTGCAGTGTTTGGTCAGGAAGCACTCGCCGCAGCGGGGCCGGCGCGGCCGGCAGATGAGGCTGCCAAAGTCCATCAGCGCCTGGTTGTAACGCGCCGACTTGCCGGGAGGAAGTCCGGCGGCGGCGCGCTCGCCCACTCGGGTCCTTACGCTGCTGTCCGTTCCGGTCCCGTCCAGGGCGAGCAGCCGCATGAAGACGCGTATCACGTTCGCGTCCAACGCCACTTCATCTTCGCCGAAGGCCAGGCTGCGGATCGCGCTGGCGATGTACGGGCCGATGCCAGGGAGGGCGAGCAGTTCCTTGCGGGAAGATGGCACGCGGCCCCCGTGGCGCCGGACAACCTGCCGCGCCGCCCTCAGGAGGTTCGAGGCGCGGCGGTAGTATCCCATCCCTTCCCACGCCGCCAGCGCTTCCTGCTCCGTAGCACGAGCGAGGGACGGCACGCCGGGCCATCTCTTCACCCAACGCTCGAAGTAGGGTATGACCGTGCTCACGGCGGTCTGCTGGAGCATTACCTCGCTGACCCAGACACGGTAGGGCGTCGGGTTCTTCCGCCAGGGCAGGTCCCTGGCGTTGCCCTCGTACCAGCGCACCAATCGCCGGCCGATCCCCGTCATCGTCGCCTCGTTCATCATCTCGGAGCAGAATACTCCTCACCGGCCCACCACACAAGGCGACTCTGGCGGACGCGCGCGGCAATGCCACGCGTTGACGGGCGCCCTGGCGACCAATACAATGCCGGTTCGCAGCCAGGCGGAGGTGAGAGGCATGGCCAAGAAGGAACCGGCGGGCAACGAACGGCCGCCCTCGGACGCGCCGGGTTGGTTCCCTGACCCGGCGGGCAAGGCGGCCATCGTCACGGGGGCCAGCCGTGGCATCGGCGTCGGGATAGCAAGAACGCTGGGCCGGCAGGGAATGAAGCTGGTCTTGTGCGCGCGCTCGGAGGAAGCGGGCCAGGCCGTTGCCGCCGAACTCGGGGCCGACGGCGTGGAGTGCGCCTGGGTCACGGCGGACCTGTCCACGTCCGAAGGCGCGCGCCGCGTGTTCGACGAAGCGATCGGGCGTTTCGGCCACGTCCACGTGCTGGTCAACAATGCCGCCCGCCTGCACTCGGCTCCGCTGCTCGAACTCACCGAGGAGGTATACGGCCAGTCGTTCGAGGACAACGTGCGCATGGTCTACGCTCTGAGCCGTCACGTCGCCCGCCACATGGTCGAGGAGGGCGGAGGCAGCATCGTTAACATCTCGTCAGTGGGCGGCCTGCGGGCGCACCGCGGCTTGGTGGGATACGACGCGTCCAAGGGGGCGATTGACAGTATGACGCGGGCCCTGGCGCTGGAGCTTGCGCCGCACGGCATCCGGGTGAACGCCGTGGCTCCGGGAGCCATGCACGTTGACAGGAGGCCGCCGCGACCCGCGGCGAAGCGGAAGAACAAGGAGAAGGGCATCCCGCTCGGCCGGCTGGGCACTCCCGAGGGCATTGGCATGGCCGTGGCATTCCTGGCCTCCGAGGCGGCCGCCTACATCACCGGACAGATTCTGTACGTGGACGGCGGGCTGACGGCGCAGCTCGCCCCGCCGGGCACGTTCATATGAACCGAACCCCTTGAACGCCAGGAAGAATCGCCGACGCCATGAGCGAACTGAAGATAACAGACGCCGAGACCTTCATCACCCAGCCGCACGGGGTCCGCCTCGTTATCGTCAAAGTCCTCACCAACCAGGACGGTCTATACGGCCTGGGCTGTGCCACCTTCACGCAGCGCCACCTGGCCGTCAAAGCCGCCCTGGACCGCCACGTCGGGCCGTTCGTCATCGGGAAGGACCCGCAGAACATCGAGGACCTGTGGCAGAGCGGCATGGTGAACGGCTACTGGCGCAACGGACCGGTGCTCAACAACGCCGTAAGCGGCATAGACATGGCGCTCTGGGACATCAAGGGCAAGCTGGCGGGGATGCCCTGCTACCAGCTCTGGGGCGGGAAGTGTCGCCCGGCCGCTGCGCTCTACGTCCATGCCAACGGTGAGGAGCCTGAACAGGTCGCCGACAAGGCCCGCGCCCTCATCCAGGAAGGCTTCCGCTACGTCCGCTGCCAGTTGGGTGGCTATCTGGGCCCGGGCGGCGAGAAGGTCGCGAGACCCGAAGGCGGCCTGCCCGGGGCCTACTTCGACCCTCAAGAGAAGCTGCGCCGCATACCGGGCCTGTTCGAGTATCTCCGACAGGAGCTCGGGGAGGATGTCGGACTGCTCTACGACGTGCACGAGCGACTGGCCCCCACCGATGCGGCATGGCTGGCCAGGGCGCTGGAGCCCTGCCGCCTCTTCTTCCTGGAGGACGTCGTCGCTCCGGAGGACCTGGACTGGCTGGCCAACATCCGCAGCGTGTGCGCCACGCCTATAGCCATGGGGGAACTGTTCGCGCATCCGGGCGAGGCGACACGCGCGGTGTCGGAAAGATTCATTGACTTCATCCGCTCGCACGTATCGGCGATCGGCGGCATCACGCCGGCCCTCAAGCTGGCTCACCTCTGCGAGGCATTCGGCGTGCGAACCGCCTGGCACGCGCCGCTTGACGTTTCGCCGGTCGGCATGGCCGCCAACGTGCACCTGGACGTGGCCTGCCACAACTTCGGCATACAGGAGTGGGCGCTGCGCAACCAGGCCGAGCAGGACATCTTCCCCGGCCTGCCGCAGGTGAAGGATGGCTACGCCTGGCCCAACGATCAGCCGGGTTTGGGAATAGACTTCGACGAGCAGCTTGCGGCCAGGTTTCCCCCCGGGGACGCCAACCCCGACTGGACAGTCAGCCGCCTGCCGGACGGCACGCTCTGGCGCCCGTAGGTCCCCGCGTTCGGGACCTCCGTCAATACCACAGGGTTTCCCGGACGAAGTCCCTGCTCATCTTCAGACTCTCCCGCAGGGGGCGCGTAAGCTCGAACTCCCTTTCGTGGGCCAGCTCGATCACAGCTTCCCCGCTGAATCCGACCTCCTGCAAGGCCTGACCGATGGCAACGTAGTCCATGTCTCCTTCGCCCATTGCCTCGGGCCACGTGCCATCTGCTTTCTGGTCCCGCAGATGCAGGAAGACGATCCGCTCGCCGTGCCTGCGTATGAAGTCCACGGGATCAACGCCGCCCCGCAGGAGCCAGTTGAGATCGGGCCCGAGCTTGACGTCGGGAATCCGCGCCAGCGTTCCGTTCAGGTCGTGCTCGTTGTTCTCCACCTCGTAAGTGTGATTATGGAGGTTGAGGACGACGCCGTTCTTACCGCAAATGGCCATGACCTGCTTGAGCACTTCGCATTGGGCGTCCAACTGCTCCGGGGTCTTCGGCTCGCGTGAGGGGCCGACGGACGTGCCAAGCGTCCTTCCGCCAAGCTGGGCGAGGCGCGGGATGACCAGTTCGGCCTCCTCGAGGGTTGCGCCATGTCGCTCGCGATCCCACATGCGCCCGCCGAAGGAGCACCCGATCACCGAAAGCGAGCACTTCTGCGACAGCTCGCCGATCCTCTCGACAGCATCGTCAGGCCGCAGGGCAGTGCTCATCAACTCGATCCCGTCGAAGCCGGCGTAACTCATATCGGAGAAGATTTGATCGAGGATCGGGTAGATGTCACGCTGTTCCCGCCTCGCTGCGTACACCCATGGGTGCGCGCCCACCTGTATTCTGTCAGCCATGGACGGCCTTCCTTTCTGTCCCCTTCCCGTCAGGCCCGGGGGACGTGAGCGTCGAACAGGCCTCTGCCGCGCAGAGCGGCAGCAAGCCCAGCCCCTGTGTTCCTTTCCAAGAGACTGCTTTCTTGCGTCACCGACGTTCGCCTATCAAAACGAAAGCAAGCAATGCCAGATGTAGGTGTAGGCCAGCGCGTCTATGTCCTCCCAGACTCTTCGGCACAGCTCTTTGTCCCCCGGGATTTCCGGAATTTCCTTTAGCTTCTCCTCCCAGGGGATGCAGGCGCCCGGCTTGACCTTCGGCTCCCTTGGGAGGAGCGGGCCGCCCGCTCCCGGATCACGGTCGGTGGAAGAGGCACGTTCCGTCTCGGGTTCCTCGCCGGGCGTTGGGCCCGAATCGTAGACGCCGTATTCGCGGGTGAAGTCGGTCATGGCCCTGACGTTCTCCACCTTCGCAGCGTTCTGGATGATGGCGCTGGCGTCCATGATGTACCCCCCATCGGCGGCCACGCCGTCAATGACCTTCTTGCAGTAGTCGCGCACCTTCTGTGGCGTGCCGATGCACAGCAGATAGTTGGGGATGCCGCCACTGAGGCAGAACTTGTGCCCGATGGCTTTGTGGACCTCGAAGATGTCGGCCCGGTCCACGTGGTAGACGATGCTCCCGTCCGGCAGCTCCGCAAAGGACTGCAGATGCGCGTTCCAGTCCCCCTCAGCGTAGAACAGAACCTGGTGTCCCCGGGCCCAGATCTCTTCGACGATCGGCCTGAGCGTCGGCCAATATATCGTTTCAAAATGCCTTGGGGAGAAAAAGGGGACGCATCCGCGATGCATCCAGATCGCCACCGGAACGTTCCCCTCGGGGTCCACTCCCGAAAGCGCCACGTGCAGCAGGTGCGGCATCAGGGCCTCGCAGGCAGCCAGCACCTTCTCCGGCCGCTCAAGGACGTCTCTACACAGACCGAGGTATCCGCGCAATTTGTCGGCAAGGATGTCCATCGGCGCCTTGAGCATCCCCGATATGGCGGACACGGTGCCCGTCTCGGAGCGCAACAGCGCGCCCTGCCCCGGGAACGCGCTGAAGTACTGGAGCATCGCCATGCCGCCCTTCAGGAACGACAGGTTGTTGCGATAAGACGTCGGCTCGCCTGCCGCACTGACGTCCGACGAGACGCGGGGAAGCCAGACGTTGAACAGGAAGGCGGTCGGATCCTCGGTCAGTTGATCGTACTCGTCCGGCAGCATGAAGGCTGCCTCTTCGGAGGGCTCGCGGTATTGAAACCCGACATCGGGCGGCACGTCTATGCCCGGCACGCCGTAGTACTTCAGCCCGATGGCCTGTGTCAGCCCGGTCCACACGTAGACCATGTTGCCCACCATAGCGTCCCAGTCGAAATCGGCCGCGCACTTGCGGGTGGCAGCGAACGCTTTCTCATAGTCGTGGGTCACTTCCTGACAGGTGTACCCGGCGTACTTGGCGACAAACTCGGCGACGAACGGACGGATCGGTATCCGATCGGGTTTCTCGTTCCGCATCGCGGTGACGTAACGGTTGAGCCGTTCGGCGTATAGCTCCTCCATGTCCGACGTCATTGGAGTCCGCTCCTTTCTGCAAGGGCAACCGAACTCATGCCGTTCAGTTGCGATGTCCCACGGCCGGCGGACCGCAGCCCACGCAGGACTTTACCAAGCCGAACCAGGCGGCGCAAGTCCTGCGGTTCCGGATCGCATGGTCCTGAAAGCCCGCTGGCGTGCCTCTGGCGGCACGGGCTGGCCGTGTTCGTCGGACAGCAGCGGACCTCGTCCACCGAAGACGGCCGAGGGGCAGTCGTTGACGGCGGTGGGGGCGGTGGTTAGAATGCGGTTTCCGGTCCGACAAGATCCGCATCGAAGAGCTACAGGTCGTTTGGCCTCTCTCTGTGGGAAGGGCGAAGGGCAATGTCCGCTGAAACGAGTCGGGTGGCGCTGGTGACGGGCGCAGGCCAGGGCATCGGGCGCGGCGTCGCGCTGCAACTGGCGGCAGACGGGTTCTGCGTCGTCATAAACGACATCGTAGCCGATCCTTCCAACACGGAGTCCGGCGCTTACGAAGTCAAGAAGACGATTGAAGGAGCAGGCGGGCGGGCCGAGGTTCACCGGGCTGACGTCGCATCCGCCGCGGACCGCCAGGCCATGATGGACTTCGTCGCCGAGGAGCTGGGGCGCCTGGACCTGCTCGTCAACAACGCCGGCGTGGCGCCGAAGGAACGCACGGACATTCTGAAGGCCGGCGAGGAGAGCTTCGACCGCGTGATGTCCGTCAACCTGAAGGGCCCCTATTTCCTCACCCAACGGGCCGCCGACCGGATGATCCAGTGGAAGAGAGCGGGCAAGGTCGGACATCCGCGCATCGTCTTCATCACGTCCATATCGGCCTACGCCTCCTCGCCGAGCCGCGGGGAGTACTGCGTCTCCAAGGCCGGGCTCAGCATGGCGGCAAAGCTCTACGCGGACCGGCTGGCCGAGTTCGGCATCCCGGTGCTGGAGATCCGTCCCGGCATCATCCGCACACCCATGACGAGCGTCGTGAAGGACAAGTACGACAAGCTCATCGAGGAGGGCCTGCTGCCCATCAAGCGATGGGGGGAGCCGGAGGACGTCGCGCGGGTGGTCTCGGCCTTCGCCCGAGGCGATCTGGACTACTGCACCGGACAGGCGATCGAGGTGGGGGGCGGTTTCGGCATCCGAAGGCTGTAGGGAGCGCGTGCCCATGCTCCAGAGGAGCGAACTGGACTTCGACGGACTCAAGCTGCCGGTGTTCTCCCTCAATACCGTGGTCGTCGGCAGCGGGGCCGCCGGGCTGTGCTGCGCCGCCCGTCTGTGGCGCGAAATGGCCCAAAGCGGCGTGGACCACCCCGAGCGGGAGATCGCCGTCGTCACCCGGGGCATGGGTGCGGGCACGTCCCACAACGCCGGGTCCGATAAGCAGACGTACTACAAGCTGGGCACCCACGGCTCCGAACCGGACACGCCGCATGATTTCGCAGAGACCCTGACGGCCGGCGGCTGCGCACACGGCGACGTGGCGCTGGTCGAAGCGGAGAACTCGCTGAGGGCCTTCTACCACCTGGTCGAGATCGGCGTGCCCTTCCCCCACAACGCCCGCGGTGGTTTCGTGGGCTACAAGACGGACCTCGACCCGCGCCAGCGGGGGACGTCGGCCGGCCCGTGGACTTCGCGATTCATGGTCCGGAAGCTTCATGCGGAGATCAACCGCTGCGGCATACCCATCCTGGACGGATATCACGTCCTCGCCGTCGTTTGCGAGCAGGAAGAGGGACAGCGGCAGGCGCGCGGCCTGCTGTGCGCCGACATGTCGCGCGAGCAGGAGCAGGATCACGGACTGGTTCTGTTCAACTGCCGCAACGTCGTGATGGCCGGCGGGGGGCCGGGGGAACTCTATTCGATCTCCGTCTACCCGAAGGGGCAGATGGGTCCTTACGCGGCCATGCTGGAAGCCGGCGCGGTCGCGCATAACCTCACAGAATCCCAGTTCGGGCTGGCGTCACTGGGTCCGCGCTGGAACCTGTCCGGCACCTATCAGCAGGTCATCCCCCGCTACTACAGCACGGATCGAGGCGGCGGCGATGTGCGCGAGTTCTTGAATCCCTGGTTCGACTCGATGGCGACGCTCGCGACCGACATATTCCTGAAGGGCTACCAATGGCCCTTCGACCCCGACAAGGTCCCCAACCACGGTTCGTCCCTCATAGACGTGCTGTTGCAGAACGAGATGATCAACCGGGGCCGGCGGGTCTTCGTGGACTTCCGTCGTAATCCCATCGCCACGGATGGGCTGGAAGAATTCCGCCTCCAGGCACTGGGCGGGGAGGCGTTGACTTACTTGCAGAGGTCAGGCGCCACCCAGCCGACGCCCATCGAGCGGCTGGCACACATGAACCAGCCCAGCATAGACCTCTACCGCGAGATGGGGGTGGACCTGCGGAACGAACCCCTCGAAGTGGGCGTCTGCAACCAGCACTGCAACGGGGGATTCGCAGTGGATTGGTGGTGGGAGTCGAACGTGCGCCACCTTTTCGTTGTCGGCGAACTTGCCGGCACCCACGGCGTGAAGCGCCCGGGCGGATCGGCATTGAACTCCGGCCAGGTGGGCGCCCTGCGCGCGGCGCAGAGGATTGCGCACGTCTACCACGAAGACGGGTCGCCGGTCGAGGAGCTTCGCCGCCTTGCGGGGGCTTCGGTCGCGCGTTTCGCGGAAGATATCGGGCGCGTCAAGAGCGCCGGCGCCTCCGCCCTGGATTGCGAACGGGTCAAGGGCGAGATCCAGGAACGCATGAGCAGGTTTGCGGGGATGGTGCGTTCCCCCGCCGGCGTGAAGGGGGCCCTCGCTTCGGGCCGCCGGCAATGGCGGGCGATCCGGGAGAAGGGCCTCCGGCAGCGCGACGCAGGCCATCTGAAGGCCCTGGAAGTCCGCGAACTCACGCTCGCACACCTTGCATTCCTGGAGGCGATCCAGGCACTGCTCCAACGCGGAAGCGGCTCGCGGGGTTCGCACCTGGTCACCGATCCCTCCGGGCTGCTGCCACACCCGGACCTGGGTGACGAATGGAAGTTCCTACCCGAGGACGTCGCGCTGAGGGAGGAGATCATAGAGATAACCTACGACGCGGCGGGGGACAGGTTCGAGACGCGCGTCACCTCCCCGCGTCCGCTCCCGACGGGAGAGTTCTGGTTCGAGAACACCTGGGCGGAGTTCCGCGACGCCAGGATATTCCAGAATCGCCCGTCTGATAAACCGAGACCGTACAGGATCTGGATTCGGGAAGCCCGCGAAGAATGAAATACCGGCGCGTCACATCCCTGCGAACTCCCGCTCAGTTCCGAGCGTACGCCTCCGACCTCGGCATCGAACTTCCTCTCGACGACGACCTGATGGCCGGCGAGAACGCACCGTTGGGGCGGCCCTGCCGCCTGCCGGACGGCTTCGTCATCGGCAACCGCTTCTGCGCGCACCCCATGGAGGGCTGGGACGCAACGCCCGACGGCAAGCCCACCGAGCTGACGACGCGCCGCTGGCGGAACTTCGGCCGCAGCGGGGCCAAGCTCATCTGGGGAGGCGAGGCGGTCGCCGTGCAACACGACGCTCGCGCCAACCCGCGCCAGCTCTGCATCAACCAGGACAACGTTCAGTCGCTGACCAGGCTGCGGCTGGCCCTGGTCGAGGCCCATGAGGAGCAGTTCGGACGCACTGACGACCTGCTGGTGGGCTTGCAGCTAACGCACTCCGGCCGCTTCTCGCGTCCGAACAGCCACGGCAGGCCCGAGCCGAAGATCCTCTACCGCCATCCGGTCCTCGACCGGAAGTTCGGCGTCCCCCCGGATCATCCCCTTCTGAGCGACGCAGAGGTCGAGTCCATCATCGGTCGCTTCGTCGAGGCGGCGCAGATGGCGCGCCAGGGGGGATTCGACTTCGTGGACGTCAAGCATTGCCACGGCTACCTGGGCCACGAGTTCCTGAGCGCGCACACGCGCCCGGGCCCGTTCGGCGGGAGTTTCGAGAACCGCACGCGCTTCCTGCGTGAGGTGGTGACCGGCATCCGGAAATGCCAGCCCGATCTGCGCATCGGAGTCCGCCTCAGCGCGTTTGACACGCTCCCCTTCCGGCGGGGACCGGACGGGCACGGGGTGCCGGAGGAATTCCCGCTGCCGCATCGGCACGCGTTCGGCGTGGGCCCGGCGGACCCGCTTCAGCCCGGGCTGGACGAGACGGAGCGCTTCCTGTCGCTGCTGGAGGAACTCGACGTACGGCTGGTCAACATCTCGGCCGGCAGCCCGTATTGCAACCCCCACATCCAGCGCCCGGCCCTCTATGCGCCGGCCGACGGCTACGATCCGCCGGAGGACCCCCTGGTGGGCGTGGCCAGGCAGATGCGGGTGGTTCGACACCTGAAAGGCGAGTTCCCCGGGCTGACGATGGTCGGCTCGGCCTACACCTACTTGCAGGAATGGCTGCCGCACGTGGCCCAGCGCGCCGTGCGGACCGGCCAGGTTGACTTCGTGGGCCTGGGCCGCATGATGCTCTCTTACCCTGAGCTGCCCGCCGACGTGCTGGCCGGGCGCCCCCTGCGGCGCGGGCGCATCTGCCGCACCTTCAGCGACTGCACGACCGCCCCACGGATGGGGCTGGTCTCCGGCTGCTATCCGTTGGACGATTTCTACCGCAAACGGCCCGAGGCCGCGGCATTGAAGGCAGCCAAATCGTCACCCGATTACACCTGAAATCACTTGAGAGGAGGAGAAGATGACCGGAAAAGAAACGGACGTTCGCGCCAAGGGCGTATGTTTGTACTACCTGCCCATTGAGACGCGTGTGCCGCTGAAATTCGGCCCGGAAACGTTGACCCACGTCACGCTCGCCCGGGTCCGGATGACGGTCGAAAGCGCGGCAGGGAAGACGGCCGAAGGCTGGGGAGAAACGCCCCTGAGCGTCCAGTGGGTGTGGCCCAGCGACCTGGCCTACGACGAGCGCCATGAAGCCCTGAAGAGCTTCAGCGAGAAGCTCGCCTCGGCATGGGCCGAGTTCGACACGTCCGGCCATCCGATCGAAGTCGGGCACGCGTTTCAGACCGATCGGCTGCCCCGGCTCCTGGAGGAGTTCAACGGAGGGCGCGCGCCGGGCGAACCGATGCCCTGGCTGGCGGCGCTCGTATGCTGCTCGACCTTCGACCTGGCCCTGCACGATGCCTACGGCGTGCTGCACGGGATACCCGTTTACGAGACCTATAACGCGCAGTTCATGTCGCGGGATCTGGCGCAGTTCCTCACGCCGGCGGACGATGCCGACGTGTCGTTCGCCGGCAAGTATCCACAGGATTTCCTCGTCACGCCCCGTGCCGACGTGATGGAGGCGTGGCACCTGGTCGCCGGCAAAGACGTGATTGATGCGTCCGAACTGACCGGCTCCGAGCCGGACGACGGGTACCCGGTGCTGCTGCGCGACTGGATCCGGCGCGACGGCTTGAAGTGCCTCAAGGTCAAGCTCCGCGGCGACGATCCGGACTGGGACTATGCGCGCCTGCTCAAAGTGGGAGAAATGGCCATCGAGGAAGGCGCCCCCTGGCTGACCAGCGATTTCAACTGCACCGTTGACGACCCCGCGTACGTCAACGAGATACTCGACCGACTGGTCGTCGAACACCCGCGCATCTACGGAATGATCCTCTACGTCGAGCAGCCGTTCCCCTACGACCTGGAGGCCAACCAGATAGACGTCCACAGCGTTTCGGCCCGGAAACCATTGTTCATGGACGAAAGCTGCCATGACTGGAAGCTGATCAATCTGGGCCGCCGGCTCGGCTGGACGGGCGCGGCGCTGAAGACCTGCAAGACGCAGACCGGCGCGCTGCTCAGCCTGTGCTGGGCGAAGGCGCACGGCATGACGCTCATGGTCCAGGACCTCTCTAACCCCATGCTGGCCCAGATTACGCACGTGCTGCTGGCGGCCTACGCGGGAACCATCATGGGCGTCGAGACCAACAGCATGCAGTTCTACCCCGACGCGTCGCTGCCCGAGGCGGCCGTGCATCCGGGCGTCTTCACGCGGACGGACGGCATGGTGGACCTGAGCACAGTTTCGGGGCCTGGATTCGGCTATCACCTGGACCGCATAGAGCGCGAACTGCCCGAGCCCGTCCTGGATCTGGCTTGACCCGATTCGCCGGCGCGGGACGCGCAAGGTCAGCACGCAGCGCAAATCGCATCTTAGAGGCTCCAAAAGGATGAACCGCAGAGGCCGCAGAGCACGCAGAGACGATGCCAGGAATGAGGAGAGAAGGGGCTTTTCGTCCTCAGCGGTCTCTGCGCTCTCCGCGGTGAGTTCTTCTTCTTTTAGGTTCTTGATCTGCGCAGACACGAGCTGAGAAAGGACGCCGTCGGCAACGACTACCGGCACCTTGCAACCGAAAGCGGGACGGTGCCCGTAGCCGAGACGGCCGTTACATTTCGGCATGTCCTTCATCGGAAAAGACAGAACGCTGTTCAGGCTTTTCGGCGTCCCGATCAGGGTGAACCTGTCGTGGCTTTTCCTGGTCGCCCTGGTCATGATGAGTCTGGCTCAAGGCTATTTCCCGAGCAGACTGGGACCCGATGTCAAGTGGTACGTCCACTGGGGGTTCGCCGGGCTGGGCACGGTGGCTTTGTTCGCATCGCTGATTGCGCACGAACTTGCTCACTCGCTTGTAGCTCGCGCCACCGGCACGCGGGTCGCCGGCATCACTTTGTTCATCTTCGGAGGCGTCAGCCAGCTCGAAGACGAACCGCCGACCGCAGCATCCGAGTTCCTCATGGCCGTAGTGGGCCCGCTGTCGAGCGTCGCCATCGGCAGCGCGCTCCTCTGCATCTGGGCCGTCGGCCAGTTCCTTGACTGGGCGGCCGCCACGCAGGCGTTGTTGTGGTGGCTGTTCTTTGTCAATTTCATGCTGGCCGGTTTCAACAGCCTGCCGGCATTCCCGCTCGATGGCGGCCGGGTCCTGCGCAGCGCACTGTGGGCCGTCACGGGCGATCTGCGGCTGGCCACGCACGTGGCGGGACGGATAGGCTCGCTGTTCGGATTCGGTTTCATGTTCCTCGGGGCCCTGGCGGCGGTCACTATACATGGCTACGTGATCTTCGGCGTATGGCTGATCATCATCGGTTTCTTCCTGCGACAGGCGGCGCTGAGCAGCCTGCAGATGGTCGTCATCCGGCAGCAGCTCGAAGGCGAGAAGGTTGCGCGCTTCATGTCTACCGACGTGGTGACGGTGCCCCGCTACCTGGACCTCCAGCGATTCGTGGACGAATACGTCTTCCGTCACCGTTTCAGCTACTACCCGGTGGTGGACGAAGAGGGACGGCTGGTGGGTCTTGTCAGCGCCAGGGCGCCCGGGAAGGTTGACCAACAGCGCTGGCCCCACACCACGGTGGAGGCCCTCATGCGCAAGGCCGAACCCAACTCGGTGCTCCGGCCGGATGCGGACGCGGTGGACGCGCTCTCCGCGCTGCGTTCGGGCGACGTGCACCGGACCGTCATCGTTGACGACGGCCGGCCCGTCGGGATGGTCAGCCTTCGCGACCTGCTGGGTTTCCTCGCCCTGAAGATAGACCTCCAACCACGCCGCCACGACCGAATCTAACAGGATGGACAGGATATACAGGATAAGGCAAGACGACCCTCAGGCCCTTCATCCTGTCTATCCTGTACATCCTGTTAAGTTGTGCCGTTGAGTTGACAACGCGCCTCGAAACACGACCGAATCTAACAGGATGGACAGGATATACAGGATAAAAGACATCAAGGTACTATTGCTTCATCCTGTCTATCCTGTACATCCTGTTAATTCCTGCCGTTGAGCTTGTCAGTGCTTGAGGTAGTCGAGCAGCTCGTCCGCCTCCATGCAGTTCAGCACATCGCCTTTCTCCAGCCAGCCGCGGCGCGCCGTGCCCACGCCCAGTTGCATCATCCAGTAATGGGCCGACCTGTGGGCGTCCGTGCCGATCAGGACCTTGACGCCCGCCTCCTTGGCCTGCCGGCAGACCAGATCGGTGATGTCCAGCCTGTCCATGTGCGCGTTCAACTCCAGCGCCGTCCGGTGCTCTGCGCAGGCCTCCACAACGGCGCCGACGTTCACCGCATACGGCTCGCGCTGTCCGATCAGCCGGCCGGTCAGGTGCCCGATGGCCGTCACATGCGGATTACGGACGGCCTTGACGATGCGCGCCGTCATCTCCTTTTCGCTCATGCCGAACCGACTGTGCACCGAGGCGAGCACGATGTCGAGCCGCTCCAGCACCTTCTGCGGGTAGTCGAGCCTGCCGTCGGGAAGGATGTCCACTTCGGTGCCCTTGAAGATGGTGAAGCCGCGCAGCTTCTTCTGCGCCGCCGCGATCTCCGCGTGCTGTCTCCGCAGGTCCTTCGCCGACACCCCGCCCGCAATGCCAAGCGACGGACTGTGGTCCGTCACCGCGATGTAGGAATACCTCATCTCCCTGGCCGCGGCCGCCATGTCCGTCACAGACTGCGCCCCATCCGAATAATTCGTATGCACGTGGAGGTCCCCGCGGATGTCGCTCAGGGACACCAGCTCGGGCAGCTTGCCCGCTGCGGCGGCCTCGACTTCTCCGCGGTCTTCGCGCAGTTCCGGCGGGATCCACGGCAGGCCAAGGCACTTGTAGACTTCTTCCTCGGTCTTGCCGCCGACGCGCGTTTTGCCCTTGAAGACGCCGTACTCGTTGATCTTGAGGCCCTTGTCGAGGGCGATCCCGCGGATCTTGATGTTGTGGGCCTTCGAGCCCGTGAAGTATTGCAGGGCGGCCCCGAAACTGTCCGGGCTCACCACGCGCAGGTCCACCTGCAGCCCCTCTTGGGTGCGCACGGAGCCCTTCGTGCCGCCGGCCGCCAGCACTTCGGAGACGCCCGGCAGCGACGTGAACGCCCCGACGATTTCCTTGCCGCCGGGCACTTCCTCGTCCACCGTCTTGCGCCGTTTTGCGGCCCGACCCGTGACCAGGATATCAATGTCGCCGATGGTCTCCTTCATCCGCCGCAGCGATCCCGCCGCCTCGGCCGCGCCGAGGTCGCACTTCTCCCTCATGCGCTCAATGGTCTCCTGGGCCACGGGCAGCGCCTCACCGAGCAGCGTCCGTCCCGCGCTGCGGCGAAGGAACTCAATGCCGGCGCGGATGTTCTGGATGGTCTTCTCGCCCATCCCCGACATGCCGACCAGATCACCCCTTTCGATGGCCTTTTCCAGGTCCTCGATGCCCTCGATGCCCTTCTCGCGCATCAGTCGGCCCACTGTTTTCGGGCCCATGGTGGGTATGCGAAGCATTGCCAGGACGTCCACCGGGAAGCCCTTCAGCAGCTTTTCGTGGGCCTCGATCCTGCCGCTTGCCAGGAACTGGGCGATCTTCGCCGCACTGCTCTTGCCGACCCCCTCCAGGTCCGTGAGGCGTCCCTCGCGGTGCACCTGCTCGATGTCTTCCGTCAGGTCGCGCACCACCCTTGCCACGCGGCGGTAGGAGTTGACGCGGAAAGGCTCCTCCCCCTTGATTTCCATGATGTCCGCCATGGTGTCGAACATGTCGGCGACGGCGGCGTTCTTCACGGCTTTACCCCCCCTTCGATCCCCCTGTCACGTGCGGAGCCCGTGCCGGGCCGCCAGGCGATTGTACGAACGCCCGCGTTGAGTGTCAATCCGGCGGGGTCAGGGGCCGGATGCAGTTAGGCACCCGTTGGAGAATGTAGCTCAGCCGCCCTCGGCTGAGAAAACCACAGGCGAGGGCGCCTGTGCCACACTTCATTCTTCATCCGTCACTTTGCACTCCGCATGCGGCCGGGGTAGACTTGGGCCGGAGGTGAAACGATGCTCAAGAGGCTGTCGCTTGCAATCGTTCTGGCCTGTGTGGCCGCGTCCGTTCCGGCACGAGGAGAGGAGTCCATGTCCGCGGCATCCCTGTACGGCGAACCGGAAGTCATGCAGTTCAAGGACGGCAAACCGGCGGCCTTCAGCATGCAGTTCGACGACAGTACGCTGACCCAGGCGAAGTTCGCCATCCCAGAGATGAACAAGCGGGGCCTGGTCGGCACGTTCTTCATCAACCCGGACTCGTCGCGTTACCAGGCGAACAAAGAGACCTGGGAGGTCATCTGCCCGAAGTTCGGCCACGAACTCGCCAACCACACGATGAAGCACACGGGAGCGAAGGACTACGAAGAGGCCGACCACGAAATCGGCGCGTGCGCGCACCTCATCTGGAAGCTCTACCCGAACGAAAGCAAGCTCCGGCCATTTTTGAGAGGCGGCGGGACCACCTGGAACGTCAGCAGGGAAGAAATGCAAGAGCTGAGGGACAAGTACTTCCTGTTCAGCGGCTTCGCCGGCCCCCGCCGGGTGGGGATATGCGACGAGCGCGGCACCGGCCCCATAAAGGCCTACGCCAAGGCGGCGCTCGATGAAGGCAAGTGGGGGCAGGTGGGCTTCCACGGCGTCGGGGGCGACTGGATCAGCACGAGCGAGGAGAACTTCATCGAGCTGCTCGACTACCTGGTGGCCAACCGCGACAAGATCTGGGTCGCGACCACGGGCGACGCTTACCGCTACTGGCAGGAGTACGAGGCGGTCCGCGAGGTCACGCTGAGCCAGGCAACCGAGAGCGGTTTCAAGGTCGCCATCGAGTGCGACGAAGAGAAGGTCAAGACCTACGGCCGGCCCTTCACCGAACTCTACGACGAGGCGCTGACGGTCCGGGTGCGCGTGCCGGACTCATGGTCGCGCTTCGCCGTCACGCAGGGGGATGAAGAGAAGGCATACGAAGCCGTCGCGGTAGAGGGCAAGCCGTACGCACAGTTCGACCTCCGCCCGAACATCGGCCCGGCGACGGTCACGCTCAGCGCCGAATGATCTCGGCAATTGCCCTTGACACGAAGCACACGAAGAAGAACTGACACGCCGCCGCTTTTCGTCTCAGCGTTCTTCGCCACCTTCGTGGACTTCGTGGTGGCAATACACGGATACGGCCCGCCCCGATCTTCTGCTCACCGGCGCCCCTCAAGCTCCTGAATGTCTTCGTGCGTGAAGCCCAGTTCCAGCAGCTTCTCTTTGGTGAATCCCGCCTCCTCGAGGTCGCGCAGATTCAGCCAGCTGTCCATCATCTCTTCGCGGAAAGTGAGCGTGGCTGCGCCGCGCAGTTCGGGATTGAGGAGTCGGAAAGGCAGGTCCCATGCTTCCGGCTCGTACTCCGGCGGGCCTAGCCTCTCGTACGCCTCATCTTCCGAAAGCCCCCCGTTGTCCTCCCCGTCTATCCCGATGCTGTACAGAACAACCCCGTTCGCGGTTTTTCGGTAGCGAATGGGTCCGCCAGAGAACGCGTCTTCCGGGAACGCCTCCATGAGGCCTGGCACAAGCTGTTCGGGCGAATCGGGCCACGTCCCATGCCTGAGGCGCCACTCCTCAACGGCCAGCGCAGCTCGCGCAGCCCGGAGCCGGGCGTGCGACCTCACCTTCGCTCGCACCAACCAGGTGTATCTGGGAACAACCGCATCATCGAGCACTCTGAGGAATCGCCGGATCTTCCCCTTCGGCTCCGTATCGCCCTCCAAGGCCCGCATGCGGTCCAGCCGTTGCCATACAGGGAGCAAGCAGATGTCAATGACACGCCCCACACGCTCGTTGTAGCGGAACGCCAGCGCCTCAGGCCAACCCGGAATGAACCGCCGGACTTGACCCGAACTTCCCGCCAGTTCGCGCTCGAAGAAGCAGTTGCCAGTTGCCCTGTCCCCATACAGGGCAAAGACAGGAGTGAATTCCCGGTCTTCCCGATCCAGTTCGCGACGGAGGGCCTGCAGGTCGTCCACAGAGAACTCGCAGACCTCCAGGCATCGCTCAAGGGCCGAAAGGCATATGGCGTCCGTTGCTACACTTACCAGCAGGCCGATTACACTCGGCCAGTCCCGTAGCGAGGGAGCCAGACGAAGCCCGGCCAGCAGGGAGCGGGCCGATTGTTTCGAATCGGCGCTCTCCGCGCTGCAAACAGCCTGCACGGCCAGAATCCGCGCCGCCTGCCTGAGCGATGTCAGGTGACGCTGGTCGAGATCAAGAGGATCCTCAGGGGACGCCACCGGGAAACTGCCTCCGGGCGATCTTGCAGCTTTGTGAATCAGTCCGAGCGCTTCGACGTTGGCGTCCAGGTACGAGCGAGCCAATTCCATGAGTTCGCCGCAATGACGGCTGCCGCCCGTAGTCTCAGTGCCGAGCATCTCGATGGACTCGCCCAGTGAATCTCCACGCCACTCCATATGATCGAACGCGTCGAGCAGAATGAGGGCGGAGTTCTCGTCGTCGGGGATCTGGGCGCGGGCGGCGAGGACTTCTTCCCAAGTGACGGGCTGGCCGGCGGCGCGGAACTCGGCCAGCTTCGCCTCGACCTGACGGTCCCAACGTCCCGCGGACCGGTAAAGGGCGAACCCAAATAGGCCCAACAGCACTAACAGGACGATGGCCGCCAGCGCGCAGCCGGTGCCTCGCGTGATGCGCCCCGACCGCGGGCGCCATCCCTCTGTGTCCCGCGCCTGCATCCAACACCCCGTCGCTCTGTCCCTCCTGTCACACCATAATCTGCTCTGTAGAAACGATGCGCTTCCGGCCCTCTCTCCCGGGTAGGCCGGGCGTCTCGCCCGGCGCTGGGGGACTCCATAGCACCCCCGGCGAGACGCCGGGGGCTACCCAGAAAAGGGTTTCTACAGACCAACCATAATACTCACCGAACCGGCCGTATATTCACGAAAACGAGCCTCCGGAGCAAGCGGAAAGGGCTGCCGCCCCGCCGCGCGCAGCGGGCCGTCCCTTGCATTGCCACCGCCACAGGCCGGCGTTATAATCGCAGCCGCCCCGGGCATTCAGCAGCTGACTGCCGGAATGGATGGATGGCCAGTATCTGTTTCGTGAGGGGGATACATTCATGAGCGAATTCGGCCTGGGAGTCTGGTCGCACAATATCAAGGACTTCGGTGGGAAGAACGAACTGAAGGAACGCATTGCGGCGCTTGCGGACGCCGGCTTCGACCTGGTGATCCCCTGCGTGAAGGGACACGGCCGGGTCTCCTACCAGAGCAAGGTCGCACACGTGGAGGCATGGTGCAAGGGATGGGACCCTCTGGAGACGATGGCCAACGAAGCCAAAAAGGCGGGCCTGAAGCTGCACCCATGGCTCT
>DAOVRD010000195.1 GCA_030628375.1 Planctomycetota bacterium | reverse complement strand
GAGCAGGGGGGGCCTTGTCCTGGGCCACTCCCACCGTGGCGTCCTGCGGCTGGGGCGGCCGCCCTGGCGTCTCGGGGGGTGAGATGACGTGGCGTGCGTTCTTCATCGGGCTGATCAGCGTCGCCCTCATAGCTGCCGCCACCCCGTGGAACGATTTCGATAAGGGGAACACGTTCCTCACGGGCAATCATTTCCCGCCCGGCGCCGTTGCCATCCTGCTGGTCCTGACCCTGGTGGTGAACGTGGTCGTGAAACTCGTTCGTCGCAGGTGGGCGTTCAAGCAGAGCGAGTTGATGCTGGTCTGGTGCATGATGATCGTTGCCTGCGCCGTGCCGGCCAGCGGGCTGATGCGGTATTCGTTCTCCATACCTGCTTCTCCTGCCTACTACGCCGCGCGCACGGAGTTCCTGTACGAGGATTACGTCTTGAAGGAGGTGCCCGGGGACCTGGTTCTGACCAAGGATCCGAAGTCGGTGGCGGCAAGGAACTTCTTCGAGGGCACTCCTGGCGGGGAAAAGGTGCGCATTCCGTGGGGGCCGTGGCTCAGGCCGATGGTGGCCTGGGGCGTTTTCGCCATACTGTTCTACATGGCCACGTTCTGCATCGGGGGCATCCTGCGCAAGCAATGGGTGGAATCGGAACGGCTCATCTTCCCAGTGGCGCGTGTCCCCCTGGAGCTGACGGAGGACGCCGGGGGAAGCAACCTGCTGCCCGCCCTTGTGTGTAACAAGGGCTTCGTGATCGGTGTGATCATCACTCTGGCATTTGCCCTGATCCGCAGCGCCCCCGTGATGATGGGTGCGGAACAGGGCTGGCGGCCCGAACTGCCGGTCCAGGCCATTCTCGCGGAGACACCCCTGCAGTACATGCGGATGGGGACCGGTTACGTATACCCGATCGCCATTGGTTTTGCCTTCCTGGTCCCCAGTGATATCTCGCTGGGCATCTGGTTCTTCTTCATCTTCGCGAGCCTTGAGATGCAGATGTCGCAGTGGATCGGCCAGCCCCTCGCGTGGGGCCCGGGGACCACCTTCCTGGCGTGGCAGGAGGCGGGTGCCTACGTGGTGTTCGTGATCATGATGCTCTGGGCGGCGCGCCGGCATCTGGCGGCGGTTTTCAGGAAAGCAGTCGGCGTGGGCCGAAGCGTGGACGACTCGAACGAGCCGATCAGCTACCGGTTCGGGTTCTGGGGGTTCGTGGTTTCGTTCCTCGGCATGGCCCTGTGGCTGACCTACTACAAGGTGAACTTCCTGGTGGCGCTGGCTTTGCTGGCGCTGATGTTTGTCATCGTTCTGGGTCTGGCAAGACTGGTGGCTCAAGGGGGGCTGTTCTTCGTGCAGCAGCAATGGCAGCCTCCCGGTGTGCTGCACTCTATCAGCGGCGGCCGGGCGTTCGGCGCGGCGGCGTGCGTGGTGGTACAGATGCAGAACGCCATCTTCATCTCCGACGCCCGCGAGATACTGAGCGGCCACGCGATGAACGCTCTGCGCGTGGCCTCCGTTTTCGAGAAGCACCGGCGCATGTTCCTTCCTGCCATGTTCGCGGCCCTGCTGCTTGCGCTGGGGGTGTGTGGTTGGGCGACCCTTCACACCTACTACCGGATCGGCGGCTACAATATCGCGAACTCCTATGGGACGAAGGGGCTTCCGATATACACCTTCAACACTGCGCATCGCATGATCACAGTCCCCGCGCAGTCGGCGGAGCCGCACTACGGGCCGATGCTTCTGGGCGCGGGCATCATGTTCTTCGTGACCTTCATGCGGTCGCGTTTCTACTGGTGGCCGGTGCACTCCCTGGGATTCATGCTGGCTGCCAGCTATGCGGCGCGGACGCTGTGGCTCTCTTTCCTGCTGGGATGGCTTGCCAAGGTGACAACGCTGAAGTTCGCCGGTGGCTCAATCTTCAAGGTGCTGCGCAGCTTCTTTCTGGGCGTCATCATCGCCGAGTCGTTCGTCATCGCCGTCTCCACAATGCTGGGTCTGTTCGGCGTCAAGCTGGGTTACATCTTCTTGCCGCCGTGATCGCGCGGCGCGGGGCCGATGCTGGTTTGACTGTCTGGCGCCCGGCACTTATACTCACCTCAAGCCACGCTCGTTGTGGCTCTCGTCCGGCGTTTCCCGTCTCGGAAGGCCAGGGCCCACATGACATGGCGCGCGTTCATCATTGGCCTGCTGGGCGCTGTGGGCCTCTGCCTGTTGACCCCGATCAACGACTTCGCCATGGGCAACACGTACCTGACCGGGAATCATTTCCCGGTGGGCGTGGTCTTTATGCTTCTGATCTTGACCCTTGTCGTCAACGTTGTGATAAAGCTCGTCAACGCGCGGTGGGCGCTGAGGCAGAGCGAGCTGATGCTGGTGTGGTGCATGATGCTGGTTTCGGCAAACGTGCCGTCCAGCGGACTGATGCGCTACTGGTTCCCCTCGGCGGCGTCCGCCCCCTACCTGGCTCAACGGTCCGATAAGTACTGGGAGGACGACGTGCTCCAGGTGGCTCCGGAGGGGATCCTGCTGAGCAACGATCCCAAGTCGGTGGCGGCCAGAAAATTCTACGACGGCACACCCATGGACGAGGTCGTTCGCGTGCCCTGGAGTCGCTGGACGAGGGTCATCGTGACCTGGAGCGTCTTCATCTGGCTTTACTACCTGGCCACGTTTTTCCTCTTTGGGATGCTGCGGCGGCAGTGGGTCGAGTCGGAGCGTCTTATGTTTCCGCTCGCGCGCGTGCCCCTGGAGTTCACGGAGGGCAGCGGCGGCCGCCAGCTCTTGCCGACGTTGTTCCGGAACAAGGCGTTCCTTATCGGCGCTCTGCTCGCGGTGCTCTTTGGCATCATCCGCCTCTCTCCCCTGTTTTTCGGCGCCGAAGAAGGTATGCGGCTCCGTTTGCCGGTGCGCCAGGTTTTCGAGGATACCGACTGGTACCGGATGTACATCGCCGACGGCTGGATATACCCCATCGCCATCGGCTTTGCGTTTCTGGTTCCCAGCGACATCTCCCTGAGCATGTGGTTCTTCTATCTTTTCACGCGGGCCGAGGTGCTCGGCGCCTACTACATCGGCAAGCCGCTGGAGGAGGGGCCGTGGGGGCCGTTCTTGCAGTGGCAGCAGGCCGGGGCGTTTGTGGCCCTCACCGTGGGCATGTTCTGGGCGGCCAGAAGGCACCTGTGGCGCGTTTTCCGAAAGGCCGTCGGCTTTGGCGCGCCGGTTTCGGATGCCGACGAGCCGATCGGCTACCGTTTGTGTTTCTGGGGCCTGCTGGTCTGCATTGTGGGGATGATCGCGTGGTACATGTACTTCGGGATGGCTTTTCTGTCGGCGGTCTTCTTATTGGCGCTGATCTTCTCGATCGTGCTGGTGCATGCGAGATTGGTTGCGCAGGGCGGCCTTTTCTTCACCCAGCAGGGCTGGAGTCCGCCGGACATCCTTCACGGCATTACGGGCGGCCGGGCGTTCTCCGGGGCCGCCACTGTGGTTGCTCAGGTCCAGCATGCCATCTTCATCTCCGACGCCCGTGAGATACTCAGCCCCCACGCGACGAACTCGCTGCGCATATCGTCCGTGTTCGAGAAACATCGTCGCCTTTTCCTGCCCATCATGGTGGTCACGCTCCTGGCCGGTATAATCGCTTCCGGCTACTCCACTCTGCGCCTGGTCTATTACAAGGAGGGCGCGCTGAACGTTAAGCAGACCTACGCCGTCATGTACAAGCCGCTGCGTCTGTACGACCGCACCCACCTGATGCTTGACAAGCCGGCCGAGTCGGCGACGAAGAGCTACGGCGGGCTGGCGTCGGGCATAGGCTTGATGGCCGCCCTTGTGGTGCTGCGCGGGCGCTTCTACTGGTGGCCCATTCATGCGTTGGGTTTTGCGGTTGCGAATTCATGGTGCATTACTCAACTCTGGTTCTGTTTCCTGCTGGGCTGGCTGGTCAAGGTGATTATCCTGAAGTTTGGCAGCGGGAGCATCCTGAGGGGTGCCAGGATGTTCTTCCTCGGCGTCATTATGGCCGAGAGTGCGATGGTGGGCCTTACTACGTTGTTCAGCCTGGTGACCGGCATTCGCACCGGCTCGATCTTCCTGTCCAATTAGTTCCTGCCGGGGGTGTTCTTGCCGTGGGCCGTTTCGTCAGGCCGCCTGTTTGACAATTCAAGCTGCGCCAGGCTAGTGCTCTGTCAAGCTGCATATGGCCTGTTACAGACAAAGGGGATACTGAACAGGAAGAATGTCGTTGGTCTTGTAGGGGCGGTTCGCGAACCGCCCTTACCCGCTAAGCCGGGCCTTGCCTGGGCGCGGCGGGAAAGAGATGGCGGAGGGGGAGGGATTCGAACCCCCGGTCCCGCAATGCGGGACAACGATTTTCAAGACCGTCGCTTTCGTCCGCTCAGCCACCCCTCCGCAGGCGGATCTGCGGGCCGCATAACCAGAAGATTATACCACATGCTGCCTCGGAGTTTCCCTCCTGGATCGGTCGCGGGCATCCGACGACGTGGAGAGGCCCCCGGCAGCCGGCGATTGATTCACCACGCTGATGCCGGTACCATTAAGGTAGCATCTTCTTGCAAGATCCTGGGATCGAGACAATACGGTCCCGCTCCATCTGGTAGCCAGAGGTGAGGGCCGAAGCTTCGGTGCCAGAACAGGTGAGGTGGCCAGGGAATGAAGTGCGCACGGTATATTGTGGCATTCGGTGTCCTGGCAATTGTGTGCGCCGGTAGTGTTCCGGCTGATGCTCAAGGGGGACCTGGCATTCAGATCCGGATCCCCGCGATCGACTGGACGGACGAGGTGAGTGTTGAGTCGAATCCGGTTGAGAACGTTTTCCTCTTGCAGTTGGGAAACACGTCTGACACCCAGCAGACGTACCACTTCCAGGGACCCATGAGCGACGACGGTTGGCAGGTCCAGTACTTCGTCTCCGGCAGCCCGCGGTCGAATGAGTTCGACCTTACGCTCGACGCTGACGAGACAGAGACCGTCACTGTCGAAGTGACGGAGCAAGGGGTGCCGGACCATTACTTCCTCGGCACGTTTTCTTTCGGCAGCGGCGCAGATGTCGCAGAGGTGCATGGGAATCTGGTCGTCCCGGCCGACGTCATGGTCCAAGCGGCAGGGCAGACCTCATGGGTGGGCGACGATTTCGTGGGTGGCTCCGCCGATCAGACGGCGTCAGTCGTGTTGAGTCCCGGCCAGTCAGGCAGCTTCACTGTGAAACTGCAGAACGTCCAGAATGCGTCGGTCTCTTACGCCCTTCGCGCCTGCTTGGGTACAAACGAGCCTCTGATAGTGCGATGCTATGACGACGGGTCCGACATCACCGGGGGGATCTTCTCTGGCGAGGGGTATCGGACTGATGTGCTCTACCCAGGAGAAGAACTGAACCTGTCCTTCACCATAACGCCGGTCGGCACCGATACTGACTTCTGGGACGCCGTGGTCACCGCGAGAGTGGCGCAGATCTACGAGCCGGCCCTGAACCTCACACCCGTGTACAACGCCGTGCACCCGTTTGCCCTCCACGTGGATAATCTGGTGGAGGTGGGTGAGCAGATGATCGTTTATGCGGGACAGCAACTCGACCCCGGGTTCTTCGGTTTGCTCAACTACGATGGTGGGTCGCACGGGACCGGCGAAATAATCGATTGGATTCTCAACGGCTATCTGGGCGGCATCGTGATCGATCCGGAAGTCGGGTTCGTGGAAATCCAAGGTGGCACGGGTCTCCGCCCGGCCATTGACCAAGCAGTCGAGGAGTTGATCGGGGAGGAGATCGTCGTAGCGGTATACGATCAGGTGAGCGGACATGGGCATAATACGTCTCTCCGAGTCATAGGTTTCATAGTCGGCACGCTGATAGAGTCAACCCTTGATGAAGGCGGCTACATAATCGTCACCATGAACGGCTGGCTGGGGGCACTATCCCGATCGGACGCCGTCGGGCTGGGCGCACAACTGAGTGCGGCCAGGATCCGTACCAGCGGGTGGCATGAGGTGTACTGAAGCGTAGTCGCCGGGACCGGCGATGCCGGGGATGGGGGGAATGGGGACTGGCATCCCGCAGCGGTTCGACGTGCGGGCTCAGAAACAGTGCACGGCGGAACTCTTGAAGGTGCAGTGCAGAACGCTGCCCGCTTGAACTCCGAGCGCCTCGAACGACTTGTGGGTTATCAACGCGGTCAGACGAAGCGCGCCGCTTGTCAGACGCACTGCCAACAGAATGCCGGAGTGCTCCCACCCGTCCACCGTGCAGCGCAATTGGTTCCTGGCGCTGGAGTCGAACGGCTGCTCCGAAAGCAGTATTTCCTCGGGCCGAATCCAGATGAAGGACGCTGACTCGTCGGCGCAGACGGCATGGATCTCCACGCCGTAGGCCTGGCAGACGCCGGGCCGGACGAACGTGACGGGCAGGATGTTCCTCATGCCCAGGAACTGGGCGACTTCGGGGTCCGAGGGCTTGCGGAACAGTTCTTCGGGGGATCCCACCTGGCGGATCGTGCCGCCGAGCATGACGCCGACGCGGTCTCCAAGGTGCAGGGCTTCGTCCGTGTCGTGCGTCACGTGGAAGAAGGTGGTGGCCGTCCGCCTGTGGATGCGTTTCAGTTCCTTGCGCAGTCGGGCGCGCGCGTTCGCATCCACTGAGCAGAGAGGTTCGTCCAGAAGCAGCGCGTGCGGTTCGGTGACCAGGGCGCGGGCAAGGGCCACGCGTTGCTGTTCGCCCCCGGACAGGTTCTCCGGGCGCCGGCCCAACAGGTGGGCGATGCCGATCTTGCGGGCCAGCGCGCGAGCTTTCTTTGCCGCTGCCGGGCGGCTTTCTCCCCGGGCTTTCAGCCCGTAGGCGATGTTCTCGGCGACGCTCAGGTGAGGGAACAGGGCATAGTCCTGGTAGACGACGGCGAAGCCTCGGCGTTCCGGTGGCACGTCAGTGATGTCCTTGCCCTGCCAGAGGATGCGCCCCGAATCGGGCCGTACGAGCCCGGCGGTGACCTCCAGGAGGACGGTCTTGCCCACGCCCGAGGGGCCCAGCAGGACGAAGTACTCGTCGGGTTGCAGGCGCAGGTTGACGTCAGCAAGCGAGAATGCTCCCAGCCGTTTGGCGATGCCGTGAAGCTCAAGCAACTTGTGCCGCCTCCGTTGCGCGGACGCCGGCTACCAATCGCAACACTGCGAATACGGCGACGCAGATGAGGATCAGCACGACGGCCGCTGACCTGGCGTGGGCCAGGCCATAATCGTTGAAGCGCTGGAAGACCAGCACGGGAGTCGTCATCGGGTGGTAGGCGATGATGACGACCGCCCCGAACTCGCTGATGCCGCGCGCCCACATCAGGATCATGCCGGACAGGATGTCGCGCCAGGCCATCGGGACGGATATGGTGAAGAAGACTCGTGCGGGCGATGCGCCCAGCGTCCGGGCCGCCTTTTCAAGCCTTTCGGGGACGGCCGCGAACCCCGCGCGCGCCGCGTTCACCAGAAACGGCACGGAAACGAAGGCCATGGCGACCGCGATGCCCTGAAACGTCCCGACGAAACTTCCCAGAACAGACCCCAGGAGCGACCGCCGACCGATCAGCGTCAGCAGCGCTATGCCGGCGGCGGAATGCGGGATGATGATGGGCAGGTCTATGATGGCCAGGAGCACCGCGCGTCCGAAGAACCGCTTCCTTGCCAACAGGTACGCCAGGGGAACGCCGGTCGCCGTTCCGGCCACCGTCGCCAGAAGCGCTGCGCTCAGGGTCAGCCGGATGGAGCGGGTCACTTCTTCGTCCGTTATGGCACCGAAAAGCTCGGCCGAAGACGATGACAACAGCAGGCCGAGTAGCGGCGCGATGATGAATAGCAGGATGCATGAACCCAGCGCGGCAGCGGCGAGATCGAACCACGGCCTGCTG
>DAOVRD010000170.1 GCA_030628375.1 Planctomycetota bacterium | reverse complement strand
CGGTCCCACTCGCTGCTTTCGCGCGTCTGGAGACTGTACTCATCATCGATCTTAATCAGCTTGCCCTGGTCCACTAGGCGCTCGAGGAGGCGCGGCATGTCTCTGCGGAGTTCTGTCCCGTCATTGGCCAGATCGCTGACCATGAGGTCTGCCAGCGTCTCGGGTGTCGCCTGGACGCCGATGTCGGCCACCTCTTCCCGCGGGAGCTTGCGAATCAGGAAGATCAGTCCGCAGATGCGCTTGGCCAACCGGCCGTCAGGAGTGACATCGGCCAGGTTGCGGATCGTCTCATCGATCTCGCGCAGCAGCGTGCCGCTACGGAGGAGATCCGGTTGGAGCTGGTCGAATATGAAGTCGGCCGGCACGACAGTGCCCAGGTCCGCCTCAGCGGTTGCGCGGACGGCGTCGTGCACTATGCGCAACTGCGTCCGGAGTTGGCTTGCAGTACCCGGTACATCCACAGCCCGAAGCACGTGCTCCCAGAAGCGCCTGCGCACGGGCAGGAGCGGATAGTCGTCGACGATAATGTCGCGGTCCTCGGCTCGGACTGCGATCCGGGTGTTCGAGAGCTGGCGGTCTATCTCGCCGGAGTACTCGCTGATCGTCTCCTCAACGGCCTTGCGCTTGTCAGCCTTCTTGGCGAGCACAACACGGCGAGTGACCGTCTCCACATCGGAATCCGACAGCTCAACCGGTATGGTGAACCGACCCCTCAAGCGCTGGAGAAGCGGAAGGTTGCCTGCGAGGGCCGTTTGCCCAGCTCCGATCATGAGCACACGGCTGTCGAGTTGCTTGCACAGGGCCTCGGCAGTTTCCTGCACATCGGCGGAACGTGCGGGGCTGTCCCCGATGAAGAGCTGAATCTCATCCAGAACTACGACAGTACACGGTACCTGGCCTTCGACCGTGAGGACCTCGCGGACAAGTCGGATGAACTCGGTGGTCGAGAGGTCTTCGACCAGCAGGAACTGTGATCGTAGGGCTGCGCGGGCCTGCTTAAGGTCGGAGGCGAAGTCTGGATCGGCGTCGAGTACGGCCTGAGCCAGAACGGGGCTCACATACAGGTCGTGCAGTTCGTTGCGGAAGTCCCTGCCGGCAGATCGAACAGCCTGCGCAACCCGGTCGTAGATACCGTTCCGCCGGAGCCACATGCAGAATTGGGCCTGGGGAAGCGCCTCGGGCAAGCCCTTCGAGCGGAAAATAATGCTCAACACGGCCAGCCCAACGTTCTCCCCACCCCCCGATGGCAGCGTCCCTGACGCGGCGTGGAGGCCCCCGTAGCGCTTGCCATGTCGGTCGAGCTCCGTGAGGAGGTCCTCCACTTCCTGCGGGAGGCGAGTCAGGCCACGGGCCGTGGCGCCGTCAGACTCGAACTCCGTGTCCACCCACAGGTGGCGGAGCATCTTCAGCAGGTGTGACTTGCCGCTGCCGAAGAAGCCACTCACCCACGCTGCCGGCTGGCTGGTTGAGCCGACATTGGCGTTGTATGACTCCAGGATGCGGATCAAGCCGTCCCGGTACTGCCCCTCACACACGAAATGTTCGAGCTCATAGCGAAGCGTCTCGACCTCCTTGGGCGTGCGGGCCTCAGTCACCGCAGCGACGCCGTCGTTTAACAGCTTGGCCTTCGTAGGATCGCGCTGGAAGATCTCTTTGTTCTTCATTAGTCGTTCACCCCGTTGTGCAGCGTGATCGGAACAGCCAGGTAGTTCCAGCCATCGCGGGCGTCGAGCAGACGGTAGTTGTTACTGTCGAACTCGCCCGGGAAGAAGACAACCAGACGGCCTCGGATCTCTTTGATGACTTCCTTGAGGACCAGAGAGGCACGGGTGAACCCAAACAGGCTGGCGACACCGATCGCGGCGACCACTGAGTCCTCATCCACACCGGGCGCCGTCAGTGCATCCCTCAGTTGGCTGGCCGTGAACTGAACGAAGTCGCTTCGAAGCTTCATCGGCAGCGTGTCGGGTTCCTCGAAGTAGACCTCCCGGTAGGCAGCGCTCGCCATCCAGCGCGCGAAGGTGGTCATGAAGTCGAAGGCTTCCCACTTGTGACCGGCCGACGTGGTGGCCATTGCGAATAGGTCGAGGCGAGCACGCAGTCTTCGCTCCTCGGTTTTTGGGTAGACCACGAAGATGGTCTTCTGGTCCCCGGCGAGGCCGCGTTGCCACGGCGTTGAGATATGGCTGCGGTAGCGGTCAGCCAGTTCCTCAATTCGTCCCATGGATCAGCTGCCTTTCGTCTTCCGTGAGGAGCCGAGCAAAGGATATCTCTACGACCCCGCCGGATTGGCTCACGTCGAGAAAGCCGAGCCGCTTCGCGTCCACAGCGATCGTCACAAGCTCCTCGGCAGGAGCGTCCAGAACCCGAGACCATAGGGTGCGGAACAGAGCGTCGGCCCGCGCTCCAAGGACATAGCCCAGGAACAGCGCGTACGCCACCGTGCCGGGCGTTGGCACTACGTGTTGTCGGATCTTCCGGCCCCGGCCTCTCAGATGGCCGGAATAAGTCCATGAAGCAGCCGTGTTGCGGACGACCTTGTCCAACGTGCTGTCGTTGAGCCTGCCGCCAACAGCCCGTCCGACAGCGTCGGTAAGCTGCTGCCTCGCGAGTTCCTCTCCCGGACGCATTCGGAGCACCACCGGTGCCGTCGCCCTGAGCAATGGGTCCCTGGCCAGGGCAAGAAGCGCTGCGAGAAGGGGGCGCGCCTCGCGATCTGCATACCAGAGGGTCCTCATCACCCGGAAGAGGGGAAGGTCGGGATCCAGCCCGTACAGCTCGCTGAGACGCTGCGCAGAGAGCCGGCGGGTGGCAACGGTGCGCTTTCGCAGGCAGTTGTCATCCTCGACCGCAGCGAGGTACTGCTCCCTCACGACATCCGTTGGACAGGCCGCCAGGAGCAGATCCAGTTCCTCCAGCATTATCGTCCGGCTGGTGTGCGTGCCCTTGTCACCCCACCGGAACCCGGCCGCGCGCAGAACGTCAGCCTGCGCTCCCTGAGCCAGCGGCAGAGTGTCATCTTGCTCAGCCATGCCGCTCCCTGCCAGAAGCCGCTGCGTGTCGCCGGCAAACTGGCCGGCGAGATTGACCGGCTCTCATTGTAGTTTGTGAGGCTCGACATGTCAAGCCCTACCCTTGCGGCCCTAGCGCAGTTGCGCTACCCGAGCTGGGGCGGATTCCTGGGGTGGCGGGAGCGTGGCGCTGGCCTCGATGCGGACACGAGGCACAGGATGCTCAACTCGGCACGCGGAGGTCGGGCTGCAGACTCGGGTCCCCCCATGCCCCCCGTTGGAACAAAGTGGCTGCACACGATGCCGGCCCCGGGCAACAAGACCTGTCACTGGGCGTGCGAGCGTGCGTAAGTGGGAACCACGGGCAGGTCACGAATGGGCCTGTGAAGGGCCCGGTTCCTCGAAGCGCTGCTCCGTGCAGACCTGCGGTTAGGCAATCCGCATGTCGCTAGTGGCCGTCGGCGGCGCCTCCTGCTGGAATCGGTCGAGTCCCCAGTACCGCCGTCAGAGTGGGCTTCCTCACCCACGGCATGTTAGTTTCCCAAGCTGGACGTCGTCCCGCGCCTGCGCCTGCGGGATCGCCCGCTCCATGCCTTCCCCTTGCCAGCAGATGACAGCGCTTGTCACCAGGCGCCTATCTCTGCCACCCCTTTAGCCTTGCGACACCCTACCCCGGAAGTCGCTCGTTCCCCGCCAGCCTTCCTCTTGCCAATAGATGACAGCAGTTGACTCCGCACGCCTACAGTTAGTGCAAGATTTAGTGCAAGAACTCGGGCAGGACATGCGCGCAGAATCCCGCCCCCCTTGTACTCGTCGCTCAGGCCGTGCAACCGACCGCCAAGTCCGACGGCCCGAGCAACCTTGCGGCGTTTCACTTATCGAGGTGATGCGTGTAGAATCCGTCCTGAACGTGACGCCTGGTCTTAGTCCTCGTCGAACCGTGGTGGAGCAAGCTGGCCCGAGCAATGCATCTGGCTCACCTGTCGAGCCCTCGGTCAGCACAGCATGAGGCCATTCATGAGAGCGGTGTCAGGCAGCGTCCATATCAGGTTGCGCCCCATCAGGATCGCCTTCTTGGTCCATCCAACTGACACGCGGGCGCTGGAGCAAGCCATCCAGATCAACACCTTTCTCTGGGGAGGCACATACAACCCAATCATACCGACCTTCCAGCACCGGCCGAAGACATGGCAAGAGGGACCGGGAAAGCAGCCCACCAGTACTGAGATTACCAGGGGGTATCTGGATGCGTTCGACCCGGATTTCGTGGTACCGCTTGGCGAATGCGCAGACGGCGATATTGACGTTGGGCGCAGACAGATTGTGCCGGCGTCAGACCTGCTGGCGGGGGCGGACCAGGATGGCACCCCTGGCTATGGGGTTGGGCTATTCGAGATCGTACGCCACTTCGCGGAACAGCAGCTGAAGTTCGTCAGGCGCCGCCCTCTGGACATCTGCTTCCCGCAGTTCGGCAAGCGGCACCGTGCCTTCCTCTCGGCCGCATTCGGATGCCTGCCCGCCAGCCTCGAAGAAGCGTTCAAGGAGCACTATGACCGAGCGCTGGAGGTCAAACGCCAGCCCTGTAACCTGACCGCGTATGCTGACTGTATCCGTCCGGGACGGTTGTTCCTGCGGCGGTTGGCCTCGCTCTATCTCACAGCCAGGCCCCCTGGACCCTCACGGATGTGCAACTGCGTCTTCATCCTTGACGCCACACGAAACCTCGATGTCATCGACTACTGGAATCTGAGGGCATGCGGCTGGAACGTACTGCCGTTACCGACTCAGGCCCTGGAGACCGATTCGGCGAAGGATCTTGCGGCGGAGTTCGTAGAGGAGAGCTACATACCCAGTCGCTCCAACCCAGACTACTTCTACACTGCCACGATCCTGAAGAGCCGGTCCGTAACCGAGGACGAGGTGCAGCATTTCCTCGAGTCGGACAAACGCCTCGAGGCAAAGGTATCTCTTCGGACCTGGTATCCTCGTATCTGGAGTGCATTTGGTCGCCGACATGATGGGGTTGGCGCTTGCCACCTTGAGTCGGCGTCCTGCCACCGCGACGTGTCGGCAGATAACGGCCGGATTGAGTTCAGGACGCTTGACCCGCAGTTCGCGGCACGGTTTGGAGGCCACGGGGGCCCCCGTTTTGCGAACGACATTGCTTTGGGTTTTGCCGGCGCTGAAGAGCCCTTAGCTGAGATCATGCCGGAAGGCGATGAGAAGCTCGCGGCAGCGATCGGCTTGTTAGGGTTCCGCGAATGGCGTCTCTCACGAGGTGGCCTCGTCTACCTTTCGCGGCACAAGAACTGGACTGTGGGTTTGGCTGTTCCCGAGGCAGAGCAGGTGTTCTCAGCGTGGCTTGCTTCGAGGGGCTGGCGGACGGCGCTTTCTCCGGCTGGACGAATCGCCAAGCAGATGGTGAAGCAGCTCGGCGGCACGTGGCGCATCCGCACCTTGGCCAATCGGGAGCTTGTTCGTCTGCTCGGCGACATGGAAGGGGGAAAGGCCCTCCACAAGCGTGCGTTCTGGCGAAGGCTTGGGCAGGTCGTTCAGCAGTTCCGCTTCCCTCGAAGTGAGAGTCAAGTGCTTGAAAGGCTCATCGCCGTTCGCATGTTCCAGATTGGCCTGGAGATCCAGTGTCCTGTCTGCCGGCAACGGTCTTGGCACTCTCTTGGAGAGAGCGATTATGAGCTGCTTTGCCCGCACTGTCTGGAACGGTTCGCCGTGCCCGCTCATTCGCCGAAGGATCTGCGATGGGCCTACAAGTCTACAGGGCCATTCAGCCAGAACAACCGGGGAAGCGGGGCATACTGCGTTCTGTTGGTCCTCCGCTTCTTCGCCGAGTTGCTGCGGGGGGCGACGTGCCCCATGGTGAGTTTCAATGCTTCGAAAGAGGGGAACAGCATAGAGGCAGATCTTGGCCTGTTCTTCCGGGGGGCCAGTTATGACGCCGCCCCCTGCGAACTGGTGTTCGCAGAGTGCAAGAGCTACAACAGCTTCACCAAGTGCGACCGTGAGCGGATGCGGCGCCTGGCAGACGAGTTCCCTGGTGCGACGCTCGTGTTCGCCGCGCTCAAGGACCGGCTGACTGCCCGAGAGAAGCGCTTGCTCCGTCCCCTTGTCAACCGAGGACGCCGGTACTGGCAGGAGGAAAGGCCGTTCAACCCCGTGCTAATCCTTACTGGCACGGAGCTGTTCGCCGAAGAAGAGCCCCCGCGATGTTGGGGAGAAGAATCGAGGTATCTTAGGCCGGTCGAGGAATTGCTTCGCCTTTGCGACCTAACCCAGCAACGATACCTTGACATGAAGCCTTGGCATGACTGGCTGATCGAGCGCCGGAAAAGGCGACGCCGTGGGCGCGAGCAGGAAGGGCGGGCCGGACCCGAACAACAGCGCGGTTCAGAGCTGACACACCCAGTTGACCCATTGTGGAAGCAACTTGAGGGGAGCAACTGAGCATCGCAGCGAGCGCTCAGGGCTCAGCGGACAGCTCTCTTGCCTCCGCGCGCATCCTGGGCCGTACCGCCAACCGACAGGTCCGGGAGTGAATCCAACGCGCCTGCCACGTCCAGGAGGCCGAGGTGGGTATAGACGCTCTCGCCACGGCGAGCAAGCCCGCCATAAGGCCGGCGGACAAGCATGGTGAGGTCGAGCGATGGTCCTGCCGAGATGGCCCCGCACCAGATGGCCCCGCTAAGGGCGGTGCACGCCGTAGAGCTTCTCCACAAGGGCGTCAATCTCCCTTTCGAGGTCGGCCTGCTGCTGCGCCGTCTGCTCTGTTTCGACGCCGGCTTGAAGTGCGAGGATGGCGTTCACCTTCCCTTCAATGGCGTCGTAGAGGGGCTTCGATCCTTCTGTCAACGGCACGATGGGCACGGTGTCCATTACGCCCGGCGGAGTGGGGAAGCCGCCTTCGTACTGAGGACTGATCGTATCCAGGTACAGTTTCACCGCAGAGCTGTTCAGCACACCAAGGAGTGCCGGCAGTGAGGGGGCGCCTTCTTTGGGCACGATGCTGGCGCTGCCTCCGGTCGAGATGAAGAGAAACTCGCCTTGCAGATCGATGCCGATGCGGTTCTTGTCTCCCGACCAGCCTGTAACCAGCTTCGGGCTGTGCATCAATAGAGGCGAGCGAGGGTACAAAAGGCCGTACCATAGGATGCCTTCCATGTCGCGTGGGTTGCGGGCTTCCAGGGCGTCCCGATTCTCCTGCAGGTAGGCGTAGCAAAGGGGCCAGGCAGTCTTCAACTCAATCTCCGGGATCACGTCTCCTTCGTCGTCATAGGGCCATATCACCCATACCTGGTTCTCGACAACGCGATAACGCTGGACATCGCGCGGGCGTACCAGCGGGTGCAGCGCCGCAAGCTCGATCCAGTGTGACTGGCCGGTCGCTCTGGATTGAATCAGCGCCCTGTCCCCGTCGCGTTCAAGAAGCTGAACGACGAACACTGCGTCAGCACCCGTAGTTATGCCTGCGAACGCCTCGGCCACATCTCCCAGTCGGGTCTGCCCCTTCATCAGGGCTTCGAAGATCGGCACCTTGCTCGGCGCGGGGAACGCCCAAACCGACCTGTCGAGTTCCTTTGCCTCGACCATGCGAACGTAGAGCGCATCGTCTTCGTGGCCGGGCTCCGCCAGATGGCTCAAGACCTGCCCCGGCTGGCTTACGTCGCGCACCTTCGCGTACTTGAACGCCGGATTCTGCCCCCGGTGCAGGGTCAATATGGCCGGGTAGACGGTAACGTCCTCGAAAACGTCGGACGTAGGGAAATCAATGAGGGCATTCAGGATCCCCCCGCCGGTTATCAGTTCCCGGAGACGTTTCCCGGCCAGGGTGTAGATGAAGCGGTTGCTGACGATGTAGCCGAGGTAGCCGTCTTCTTCCAGGAGACCGATTCCCTTCTCGATAAAGCCATAGCATAGGTCCGGGTATCCCGTGCTCATGGTCGTATAGTGACTGCGGAGGTACTCATACTGCTTCGGGATGACCCGTTTCATGTCGAGCGATGACATATAGGGCGGGTTGCCGACGCAGACGTCGAAGCCACCGCCTGCCAGGATTGCGGCGATCCTGGGACTGTCCTTGCGCCAGTCGAATGCCCGGACCCGTTCGCGTTCGGCGGGATCGTCCGAGAAATCCGGGCCAACCAGCGCATTGGCGCAGACGACGTTCTGCTTCAGCGTCGGCAGGGCGAACTTCGCAATCTTCTCCGGCCAGACGCGCGTCGGGATTCGATAGGTCCGCTCCTCAGTGACGATGGGGGAGCCCTCGCGCTGGAGCATCAGGACGTAGAGCCACATGGTGGTGATCTCCACGGCCTTCGGGTCCACGTCCAGGCAGTAGATGGAGTCCCGGATCAACTGCGCCTTCTTCCGCACCGAGAGCTTGATCGTGCCGTCGTCAAGCCGGTAGGCGTCGGGGAACTCGGTGTCTCTGCCGCCGATGGCCTCGGGATGCCGGGCATAGTGGTCCTCGCAGAATCCGAAAAGCTCGTCTGCCAGGTGCACGGCGAAGGCGCCGCAGCCGGACGCCATGTCCAGGGCCGTGATCTCATCCAGGTCCGCCGGCGTCTTGCCCCCCAGCTTCCGCCCGAGGGTCTCGTCCACGATGTATCGGGCGATCCATTCGGGGGTGTAGAACACGCCGCCGGCCTT
>DAOVRD010000004.1 GCA_030628375.1 Planctomycetota bacterium | reverse complement strand
CCGCAGCCGAGGGCGGCTGCGCTACATTTCCATGTGGCATCCCCATGTAGCTCAGGCGCCCTCGCCTGAGTTCTGGCCCTCCCGCCACAGCCACAGGTAATCGCCGAGTTCCCTGACCAATCCCCTGCGAACCGGGTTGGCGCAAATGTAGTCCACCTTCTCGGCTGTGTTCTCATCGCGTCGCAGCACGTGGTCGAACGACTCGGCCTGCCAGACGCGCGCCTTGCGGCCCAGGGCGGCGTTGACGCTGTGAGCGGACGCGCCCTTGATGGCCTGCATTGTCTCAGCCAGGCCATACGTCCTCCCCAGCCGATCTCGGAGCGGGGTGATGACCATGTGCACGTGGTCGGGCATCACGACCACACCGTGTAGCCATGCCCTGCGTCCGTCCTCTCGCAAGCAATGGTCCAGCACGAGGGAACGAATGGCCTCAGGCAACTGCCAGCGCCGGTGGGTACAGAACGTCACGAAAAACGTCCTGTCGTCGGGCTGAATGTGGGGCAGGTTCCGCCTGTAGCATCCCCTGGCAGGGCTTGCGTGAGGGCGCTGTGGGTCGGGGATGAACTGCCTGGTCATCTGCTTGCCCTCGCATGTAGCTCAGGCGCCCCCGCCTGAGTTCAGGCCATTCCGATTCGCCGCAGCCGAGGGCGGCTGCGCTACATTTCCATGCAGCATCCGCATGTAGCTCAGGCGCCCTCGCCTGAGTTCTGGCCATTGCGATTCGCCGCAGCCGAGGGCGGCTGCGCTACATTTGCATGCAGCATCCCCATGTAGCTCAGGCGCCCCCGCCTGAGTTCAGGCTGCGCTACATCACTCCACGCCCGTCGAGCCGAAGCCGCCCAGTTGGCGGTCGGTCCGGTCCAGTTCCTCGACCTCGACGAGTTCCGCGCGGTGTGTTCGGCAGATGACCATCTGGGCCACGCGCATGCCGCGCTTCACCACCAGCGGCCGGTCTCCCAGGTTGGCCAGGATCACGCCGACCTCGGCCCGGTAGTCGCTGTCCACGGTGCCCGGGGAGTTCAGCACGGTGACGCGGTTCTTCAGGGCGAGTCCGCTCCTTGGCCTTATCTGGGCCTCGTAGCCGGGCGGGACGGCGAGGTGGATGCCGGTCGGCACGAGCTTCACCTGGCCGGGCTGGATGACCAGTTCGCCGTCAACGGCTGCGTGCAGGTCCATCCCGCTGGCGCCGGGGCTCATGTAGCGCGGCAAAGGCAGGTCGTCGCAGCCCTCCCTGCGGCGCACGTAAACGCGGATCCGATCGCCTTGCGATTCTTCAGCCATGCCTTTGCACCGGCTACCGCGGGCAAGGGACGATGCGAACGAGCAGGGAAGGGCGGCCGCCCTCATCCCCCGGTGGCCACGCGGTGAATGGTCTCGACGATTTCGGCCACGGGGGCAAGGTGTCCCATCGCTATCCTGCCGCTGGCCAGTTTCCCTTCCACGGGCCCCACGAAGTGCACGCCGGGCAGCTCGCGCAGGTATCGGCAGTTGCGCTGCACGGCGTCGCTGTTCCACATCCGGTCGTTCATGGCGGGCGCCAGCACCTTGGGGCAATCGCACGCCATCCAGGAGCAGCTCAGTATCTCGTCCGCGATGCCGTTGGCGGCCTTGCCGATGAAGTTGGCCGTCGCGGGCGCCACGGCGAGCACCCCTCCGCCTGCCGAGCCCGGCTCAGAACGGGCCCCCACCCATTCCGCCAGCTCGACGTGCTGCAGGCCCACCTGCTCCTCCTCGATGAACATCGTGGTCGCCACGGGGCCGCCAGAGAGGGCCCGGAACGTGGTGGGCGTGACGAGCCGCTGGGCCGAGGCCGTCATCACCACGCGAACGGCGTGCCCTCGGTCCATGAGCGCGCGCAGAATGGAGCACGCCTTGTAAGCGGCAATGCTCCCCGTAACGCCGAGGATGATGTTCTTTCCCGCCGATCCGCCGTGCATGTAACGCTCCTTTCCGGCGACGGGAGTGAGGGAGTTCAGGACTGCTCGGCCGCTTCCTCGCTTTCCTCTTCTTTGGCCTTTCGCTCTTCGGGGAGCCTCAGGGCGATTTTGCCTTCCTCGATCTCGTCGAGGATGTAGTTGAACAGCTCGTCCAGGTTGCGCACGCTGGGCATGAAGGCCCGCCCGCCGGCGTAGTAATCGCGGGCCTGTTTCTGCAACAGAGAGGTCAGCTTGAACCTCCCGCCGACCTTCTTGCTGAGGTCTTCGACGCGGTCTTCCCCGTCTCGCTTCATGTAGGCACCTCACGCCTCAAGGGCTATCTTCCTGGGATGTGCGCCGCAGCGAAATGATGCGCGCGACTTCTTCGACGGCCTTGCTCAGGTCGTCGTTGACGACGCAGAAGTCGTACTTGTCCGCATAAGCGTACTCCTCGTGCGCGCGCTGCAGCCTCTGTTCCACGCTGTCGCTATCGTCCCGCCGTCTTTCGTCCAGGCGCCTTCTGAGCTCGGCCTCCGAAGGGGGCCTTACGAAGATCAGGGTCGCCTCCGGCCACTTGCTCTTGACCTGCAGGCCGCCGTCCACGTCAATGGTCAGCACCACGGGCAGTTCCGAAGCCGCCGCGCTCGCCAGGCAGAAAAACGGCGTGCCGTAGTAATGGCCGAGATACTCGGTGTGTTCGACCAATTGCCGCTGCTGGATCCAGCGTTCGAATTCGTCCTTTCCGATGAAATGGTAGTCCTTCCCGTCCGCCTCGCCGGGCTTGGGGGGACGCGTGGTAGCTGTCACGGCCCTGGAGGCCAGGCCCCGTCGGCACAGCTCGGCCGTGATGCTGTTCTTGCCCACACCGCTCGGGCCCGACAGGATGAACACCTGCCGGGGATTGACCTGCGGATCGGCGTTGTTCTTCTCATGCATCCGGCAAAGGCACACTGCACGAGGTCGTCGGAACTTCCCTCACTCCACGTTGCGAACCTGCTCGCGAAGCCGGTCAACCTGGCTTCTCAATTCGAGCACCTGAACCACCTGCGGCCCGGTGGGCATCTTCGCCGCCATCGTTCCCGCCTCGCGCATCATCTCCTGGCCCAGGAACTCCAGCTTGCGCCCCACCGGCGCATCTTCGCTTTCGAGCGCCTGTCGGAACTGCTTCAGGTGGCTCCTGAGCCGCTCTATCTCTTCGCTTACATCACAGCGGTCGGCGTAGATGGCCACCTGGCGTGCCAGCGACTCGTCGTCCACTGACACCCGGCTGCCTTCCAGCAGCTTGTTCACCCGTTCCCGAAGCCGATCGCGGTAGCCGGCCACCGCGCCGGCCTGCTCGTGCTCGATGGAATCAACGAGCCCCGCCATCGAAGAGCAAAGCTCCTCGAACTGAGGGAGCAGGTTCTTCCCCTCGGCGCGGCGCATTTCGACCATTGCGTCCAGGGCCGTCCGCGCGGTCGCCAGCACCTGGGGCCAGAGCGAGTCGCCCTGCTCCGTTTCTTTCGTCACGTCCTTCAGCACGCCCGGCAGCCGCAGCAGCGATGCCAGGTCCGCCTGGAAGGGAATGCCTTCGGCCTTGGCGACGGCCTTGAGCCTGGATATGCAGCTTCTCAGGTGTCCCTCATTGATCAGCAGCGCCGGCTCGCCCGCGCCGGGCGTGCACGTCAAGCGAAAGTTCACGTGCCCGCGCTGAATCTTCTCTTCAATGAGCTTCTGCAGCTCGGACTCTTTCAGGTAGAAGGGCTCGGGCAGCCGGTAAGTCACCTGCAGTTCCTTCCGGTTGACCGATCGCATTTCGACGCGCAGCACCCACTGGTCGCACTGCGTTTCGGCGATGCCGAATCCCGTCATGCTGCTGATCATGTTGCCGAGGCACTCCGCACTAGGGGACCTGGTCGGCATCTGCGGCCGGCGGCGGCGCTGGCGCAGGGGCTTGCGGCGCGGCCGGTTCGGGCGCCAGCAGTCCCGGCGCTTCTTCGGCGGCCGGTCCGAGCCGGGCCACCAGCATGCAGATGAACAGGAAAAGCCCCAGCATCACGTAAGTGGCCTTGGCGATGGGCGTGGCCGAACGGGCGCCCAGCAGGGAATCGCCGCCCATGCCGCCCAGCGATGCGGCGAGACCGCCCCCGCGGCCGCTCTGAATCAGTATGGCCAGAGTGGCCAGGGCGCCAACCGTCGCCACGTAAGCCACCAGCGCCGTGCGCCAGCCCAGAAAGGAGAACAACACGGCCAGCGCGAAAAAGGCGCCGATGATGGCTGCCTTCTTCAACGTTGCTCGGAATTCCTCGGGGTCCATACTCCGGCCCTTGCGTTCGGGGGCTCCTACTTCCTGGCGGACTGGGCAGCCCGGATGATGCCCTCAAAGGAGGCGGCCTCCAGGCTCGCCCCTCCCACCAGTGCGCCGTCCACGTTCGGCATCGCCATCAGTTCGGCGGCGTTTTCCGGCTTGACGCTTCCGCCGTACTGGATGACGGTGTCGGCGGACACGTCGGCGCCGTACATTTCGGTCAGCAGTGCACGCAGCAGGGCGTGGACATCTTCGGCCTGTTGCGGCGTGGCCGTCCTGCCCGTGCCGATGGCCCAGACGGGCTCGTAGGCAATGGTCACCTTTGCCATCTGCTCCGCGGTGACGCCGGCCAGGCCCGACTTCAACTGGTCAGAGACGACGGATTCCGTCTGGACGGCCTCCCGCTGGGACAGTGTCTCTCCCCCACACACGATGGGCTCCAGCCCAAGGGAGAGGGCTTTCAGGACCTTCTGGTTGATGAACTCGTCGGTCTCGCCGAACACGTGCCGCCTCTCGGAGTGGCCGAGGATCACGTAGCGACACCCCACGTCCAGGAGCATCGGTCCGGCCACCTCACCGGTGAAGGCGCCGGCCTCCTCCGCGTGCATGTTCTGGGCGCCGACATCTATGGAGCATTCGGACAGGAGCTCGGCGACGCTCTTCAGGTAGACGAAGGGCGGGCATACGGCGAGCCGAACGTCGGTCACGTCCCCGACACGTTCTCTCAGCCGTCCGGCCAGGCGGATGCTCTGCCGGCCGTTGAGTCGCATCTTCCAATTTCCGGCGACGAAAAGTTGTCTCATGGTTGCCCATCCTGCAATTTAAGGTAGCCGATGCGACCGGAGCGTTCAGGTTCGACAGTGCGGGAAGGCACCGAGAACCTTGAAGGAGACACACTCGGCTTTCATCTGTTCGAGGGCCAGACGCGTCTCTTCGTCGTCAGGATGTCCGAGGAAGTCAATGAAGAAGTAATACTGCCAGGCGGCGGAGGGAGATGGGAAAGACTCGATCTTCGTCATGTTGATGCCGTGTGTCTTGAACGACGCCAGCAGCTCGTGCAACGCGCCCACCTTGTCCTTGACGCTGCAAAGGACGGCCGTCTTGTCGTCGCCGGTCGGCTGACTCATGTGTGTGGCGAGCACGAAGAAGCGCGTGACGTTGTGCAGGTAGTCTTCGATATGATCGGCCAGCACTTGCAGGCCCTGTGTGGAGGCCATGCTGGCGTCGGCGATGGCGGCTGCGTTCTGCTCCTCGGCGGCCATCTGGGCGGCTACGCTGGTGCTGGAGACCTCCATCACCTCGGCGTCGGGCACGTGAGTCTGCAGCCAGTGCCGGGTCTGACTGAAGACCTGCGCCCGGCTGTATACGCGTTTGACTTCGGACAGGGAGCATTTGGCCATCAGTGCGTGGTGGATCTCCGTGATGATCTCCGCGCAAACATTCAGCGAGCTGTCCAGAAACCGGGTCAAGGTCTCGTGGATCCCGCCACCCGTTGAGTTCTCCACCGGCACAACGCCGTAGCTGGTCCTGCCCCTCTCCACCTCGCCGAACACCTCGTCTATGGTGGCCACGGGGGTGTAGTCAACCGAATCCCCGAAATTCGTCAGGGCCGCCCTGTGGGTGAAGGTGCCTTCGGGGCCCAGGTAGGCGACCTTCAGGGGCATCTCCAGGGCCAGGCAGCCGCTCATGATCTCCCGGTAGACGGCCATGAAGCACCTGTCCGGCAGGGGGCCCTGGTTGAGGGCGGCGATGTTATCGTAGACGGCCTGTTCCCGAGCGGGCACGTAGGGGGCGTCGTTGTCTTGCGCCTTCCGCTTGCCGATATCGCGGGCAACGTTGGCGCGCTCGTTGATCAGGCGCACAATCTGCGCGTCGAGTTCGTCTACACGCTTGCGCAGATCGTCCAGTTCCATAGAGGCGGCCTAAGCACAGGAAAGGATGGGAAAACTCGCTGAAAACACCCCGCGTCGCAGGCACAAAACTCCCACTCCTCAAGATTAAGGCATTATGGCCTTTATGTCAACCGGATACGAGGCCAGCTGAATGCGCGACGCTCGGGCGGGTTAGAGGCCGGAGCCCCATCATGGGGGCCAGCCCCGACTTCTCAACGCTGGCCTGGTCCTCTTGGCCCGTGTATAATCCAGTGCTTGAGAAGTACGAGACGGTGGAGCGATTCGCGCGGATACGTGGCGCCTAAAGGGCGTCTCTGGGCGGGAAGGACGGGAGGGCCGATATGGGTTGGCTGTTGCCGCTGGTGTCCCTCGTTGCGGGCATAGTGCTGCTCGTACTCGGGGCGGAGGCGCTGGTCCGGGGGGCGTCTTCGCTTGCGAAAGAGATGTCGATTTCCGAAATCGCGATCGGTCTGACGGTGGTTGCCTTGGGCACATCGGCCCCTGAACTGGTGGTCAACACGTTCGCAGCGGCGCGTGGACACTCCAGCATCGTCTTCGGCAACATCATCGGCAGCAACATGGCGAACACGCTGCTGATCCTGGGCATTGCGGCGCTGATTTACCCGCTGAGCGTTCAAAGGAACACCGTCTGGCGAGAGATCCCCTTTCTACTGGTTGCCACGCTTGTGGTGTTCTTCCTGGTGCACGACTGCTGGCGGGGCGCGGGGGCTGCCGATTGGCTGTCCCGCAAGGACGGACTGGTGCTGCTGGGGCTCTTCGCGATCTTCGTTATATATACCTTCGGCCTTTTCCGGGTCGAGTCGTCGGACCAGTATGAGGTGAGGACTTACCGGCTCTGGGTTTCGGTGGTGATGATGGGCGCGGGGATGGGGGCGCTGCTCTTCGGAGGACGCTTTGCCGTGAACGGTGCCGTGGAGATCGCCAGGGGCCTTGGCATCAGCCAGAAGTTGATAGCATCCACCGTCATCGCCGGCGGCACGTCGCTGCCGGAACTGGCAACCTCTGCCGTGGCGGCCTATCGAAAGCGATGCGACATCGCCGTGGGCAACATCGTTGGCTCCAACATCTTCAACTTGCTGATGGTCCTGGGGATCAGTTCGGTGGTGCGCCCGGTCAGTCATCCTTCGTCTTCTTTCAACGTGGATTGGTACATGTTGATCCTTGCGACCATGATCCTGTTTGTGGCCATGTTCACCGGGAAAAGGCGCAAGTTGGACCGTTGGGAAGCGCTGCTGATGCTTGTGTGCTACGCATGGTATATTGGCTACCTTGTGTATGTGCGATAACGGGCGTTGATTACTCTGTAGTTGCCGAGCGTCAGGCCTCCTGGGGGACCTGCTCTGTGGCGGCCTTGGCAGGCAGGAAAGCCCGGATGATGTCTTTCCGGGCTCGGACTCGACGCCCGTCTCTTGCAACCAGTCCCATCTCTTCAAGCGCATTGATATCGCGCATTAGCGTTTTCCTCGTCTTGGTTGCATATGCCCTGGCAATACGGGTGCTGATCTGTCCCAAGTCAGAGATGGGAACCCAACCAGCCTGCCGTGACAGGTCGAGGACAAGATGCCTACGGCGGACTTGACTCGGCGTCGTCCTGTCACCGAAACGCTCGTGCACGTAATTGCGCCACACCACATCCCACTCTTGTTGGCGGATTTGGTCAAGCTGTGAGCGGAGACCGTCCAAAAGGCCTGTCACCGCGTACACAAGAAACCGTACCACCTCCCCGCCGGACCGTGTTGCTGTGTCGAGCTGACGGTAGTACTCACTTCGGGTCTGGTTGTAATGATTGCTCAACAGGTGCGCGGCCGGAGTAGGAACGCCTGCGGAGACCAGGGTCTGGAACTCCACTAATCTCGCCGTCCTGCCGTTCCCGTCGCCGAACGGGTGGATCCACGCCAAGTAGAGATGTCCAAGCACGGCCCTGAGTATTCCGTAAGCTATTGACATGCCTGCAGGAACCGTAGCTGAAAGGCCGTTCAGCCAGTCACAGAAGCGACCCAGCAGAAACTCGCAGTCTTCCGGTGGGACGGCGCGGTACCGTGCGACCGTCACGCGGTGAGTGCGAACCTGGCCGGGAATAACATCTTCTGCCACGTCCAACTTATCCAACACCGTACGGTTCAGCTCTTTTATGCTCTCGACCGTCAAGGGCGACGCCCGCCCCGTGCGCACCTTCTCAAAGATGCCATTGCATGCCGTGACGATGTTGTCTATTTCCTGCGCCAGGTACTCCTGGGAGGGAGGCAGTTTGAGCTTCCCTTCCAAGTGTTCGATGACCTGTTCCTCGGTCAGTGTGTTCCCTTCTATAGCGGTGGTAGCCAAGGCGCCCTTAGCCAGGAACAACCGGTGTAGGCTCTCTGCCGTCTCAGGCCGTAGGGGAGCGCCTGCAATGTGTTCGCACTTGGACTGGCATTCTCCCAGCATAACCCACAGGGCGGCGGGAGCGTGAGACAAATCCACCGAGAATGTCAGCCACGGATGCGTCCTTTCGTATGTCCTCACTTCTGTCCTCTTTAAACCCGTTCTATGGGCGGACTTCCGGCGTTTATATCCTCTCGTGTGTCCAGTGCGGTGTCCATTCGTATGTCCATGGTATCAGGCACACAATGGGCAGTCAAGGGACTGCGCCAGCCAGAAAGTAGTCCGGCGCGGCCCCGCTGGCGTCATAGGTGCTTGCGCACTTCCTTGCCTGTCCCCCCCGACAGCTTTCGTCAGCCTTTGGGCCCCCCTGGGCGCGCGGGGTGGGGGTCTGGCCACCCTCCCCAGCGTCCAGACGGCACCGGTTGTATTGCTGGGCGTCTTGGATTATGATGGCCGCCCCTGAGGGGGATGCGGGCTGCCAGGCGTTTGGGGCCCGGTGCGTACTCAACGGAAAGGAAAGGCGCAGCGTGGTGCGAGCCGGACAGATCAAGAGGGGAAACGTCATAAAGTGGCGGGACCAGCTCTGGAAGGTCGTTGACACGCAGCAGACCTTCGTCGGCAAGAAGGGCGCCTACTTCCAGATGAAGCTGCAGAGCATGGACGGCGGGCGCACGGTCACCGAGAGGTTCAACTCGGGTCAGCAGGTGGAAAAGGCCTTCCTGGAGACCCGTCGCGTGCAGTATCTCTACCAGGATGGGTCCAGCTACGTGTTCATGGACCCCGGCACGGGGGATCAGATACACATCCCCGAGGACGCGCTGGGCGAGGCGTTGCCTTACCTGGCCTACAACGCGCAGGTGGAAGTGCGGCTCCACGAGGGGAAGACGGTGTCGGTGGAGCTTCCGGCAAGCGTGGTGCTCGAGGTGACGCGCACCGAGCCGGCCGTGCGGGGAGACACGGCCGCGACCGTGACCAAGCCCGCTGAGGTGGAGACCGGCCTGAGCGTGAAAGTGCCCGGGCACATAAAGGTCGGCGACAGGATTCAGGTGGACACGCGCACGGGGCAGTTTCTTGGGCGTGCGTAGACGTGGTCCGCTATCTGGAAGGGATTGCGCGGCATGGGGGGCGGCGGAACGACCTATTCTCCCGAATAGCTTCTTGAAGTCTTTGGCCTTGCCGAGTACCATGTTGGGGCCATGGCCCAGCCATTCCGTGAGTACATCAAGCAGGTGGGGGACGCCCTCAAGCGGGCCGATGCCACGGAGCACACGCACCGGCCGGCGCTGAAGGAACTGCTCGAGGCCCTGGCGCCCGCACTCACCGCTACCAACGAGCCAAAGCGCGTCGAGTGTGGTGCGCCGGACTTTGTCGTCAGCCGCAAGCCCGGCCCTGTGACGGTGGGCTATGTTGAGTGCAAGGACGTTGGCCAGTCGCTGGACAAGTGGGAAGAGGACGAGCAACTGCGTCGCTACCGCCGCTCGCTTGAGAATCTGGTGTTGACCGATTATGCGGAGTTCCGCTGGTATGTGGATGGCGAGTTGAGGGCCACTGCGCGACTGGGCCGGGTCGGCAACGACGGCGCCTTCAGGTTGGACAAGGACGGCCCAAGCGCGGTTGAAGGACTCCTTGGCGACTTCTTGGCCCATGAAGCTATCGCGATCTCGTCGCCAAAGACGCTCGCCGAGCGCATGGCGCGCATCACGCACATGATCCGCGACGTTATCGTCCAGGTCTTCGAGACGCACAACCCCTCGCACATCCTTAGCGACCTGCGCAAGGGTTTCGCCCGGGTGCTCATCCCCGACCTGGAGCGGCCCGAAAAGACGGCTCAGTTCGCAGACATGTATGCCCAGACCATCACCTATGGCCTCTTTGCCGCGCGCTGCAACCACCCCGGGGGCCCGTTCACCCGACAGGCGGCGGCCGCCGAGATACCCAAGACTAATCCCTTCCTGCGCAAGCTCTTCGACGTCATTACAGGCGTGGACTTTGGCGAAGAGCCTTATGCGCCGTTCGTAGAGGACCTGGTACAGGTGCTCCATGCCGCCGACATGGATGGCATTCTGGCCGAGTTCGGCACGGCGACGCGCCGTAAGGACCCGGTCTTCCACTTCTACGAGACATTCTTGGCCACCTACGACCGGAAGCTGCGCGAGGCACGCGGCGTCTACTACACCCCCGAGCCGGTGGTCTCCTACCTCGTGCGGTCGGTGGACTGGCTGCTGAAGGACAAGTTCGGCATGCCGCTCGGGTTGGCCGACAGTGCCCTTATTGATTACGAACGCATGGAGGAGGGACAGAAGGTCAAAGGCCAGTGCCACCGGCTTCTGGTCCTGGACCCCGCCTGCGGCACCGGCACGTTCCTTTATGCTGTGGTGGACCATATCCGCGAGTGGTTTCGGGAGCACAACAACGCTGGGCTCTGGTCAGGCTATGTGCGCAAGCACCTGCTGCCGCGCATCTTCGGTTTCGAGTTGCTCGTGGCTCCCTACGCCGTGGCGCATCTCAAGCTGGGCATGCAGCTTGCCGCCATGGACCTGCCCGAAGAAGAGCGCAAGGAGTGGGCCTACGATTTCTCCGGCGACGAGCGGCTGGGCATCTATCTCACGAACACGCTGTCGAAACCAGAGGGCATTTCGCAGACCCTGCCGGGGCCTTTCAGGATCATCAGCGATGAGGCGAACGCCGCCGCCGAGATCAAACGCGACCTGCCGATTATGGTCGTGCTGGGAAATCCACCCTACAGCGGGCATTCAGCCAACAAGGGGGCTTGGATCGACAACCTGCTCAAGAAACGGTATCCGCTGGCCGGCGGGGCCAGGCGGCAGAGCTACTACGAGGTGGACGGAGGGCCTCTGAGGGAGCGCAACCCGAAGTGGCTCCAGGACGATTACGTCAAGTTCATCCGCTGGGCGCAGTCGCGCATAGACCACACCGGCGCCGGCATCCTCGCTTTCATCACCAATCACGGTTACCTGGATAATCCCACGTTCCGCGGCATGCGTCAGAGCCTGATGGAGACCTTCGACGAAATCTATATAGTGGATCTGCACGGCAGCGCGAAGAAGCGGGAAATGTGCCCCGACGGGTCGAAGGACCAGAACGTCTTCGACATCCAACAGGGGGTGGCAATCTGCCTGATGGTCAAGCTGCCGTAGGCTCCGGAGGATGCGACAAGTGAAGGGGCGCTATAGGCTGTACGTTGACGAGTCGGGAGACCACGTCTTTCACAACGCAAAAGATTAGGTTCCTGAGGGGGGAGCGCGCGTTCCCGTGAGGTTTTCCTGGAGTCTTCGTAAGGAACAGGCATGAGCCGCGTCTATCACAGCGACCTTTACGGCTTGCGCAAGGCGAAGTACGAGGCCCTGAAGCGCTCGCACATTAACAGCACCGACTGGCAGCACATTAAGCCCCGCGAGCCCCTGTACCTCTTCGTCCCGCGAGACTACGCCCTGGAAGCGGAATACATGCGGGGCTGGAAGATCACGGACGCCATGCCGGTCCATAGCGTTGGCATTGTAACGGCCCGCGATAGGCTGACCATAGGCTGGACGCGGGAGGAACTCTGGAAGCGCGTCCAGGATTTCGGCCGCCTTGAAGCTGAAGAAGCCCGTGCGAAGTATTCCCTCGGCCCAGACGTTCGCGATTGGAAGGTGCACCTTGCGCAGCAAGACGTGCGGTCAACGGGTCCGGATCGGGAGCTGGTAGTGCGCGTTTTGTACCGGCCGTTTGACGTGCGCTTCGCCTACTACACCGCGCGCACACGCGGGTTCATCTGCATGCCACGCCCCGAGGTCATGCCCAATTTCCTCGAAGGCGAGAATCTGGGGCTTATCGTGACGAGGCAGACGCGTGAGCACTGGGATGGATTCTGTACGCGGACGATTGCGGGGCACAAATGCATGGCGGCCTACGACATCAACACCATCTGCCCACAGTACCTTTATCTCCGGAGGGGCGGCAAGGACGACCGTTTGGCAGCAACACCTTGGCCTCGCGGGAAGTCCGGGGCGCTGTCCAACTTGAGCCATGACTTCGTGTCGGAGCTGGATCGGCGGCTCCGCATGGACTTTGTTGCTGATGGCGCCGGCGACCTGCAGGACACGTTCGGGCCGCAGGATGTGTTCGATTACATATATGCGGTCTTCTATTGCCCGAGCTACCGGCAGCGGTACGCCGAGTTCCTCAAGAGCGACTTCCCCCGCGTGCCCGTTACCTCGGACGTCGCGCTGTTCCGCGCGCTGTGCCGGCTCGGCGCGGAACTCGTTGGCCTCCATCTGCTCGAATCGGCGAAGGTCCACGAACACATCACCAGCTTCCCCGTCCCCGGCGACAATCAGGTCGCAAAGCGATATCCCATATACCTCGCGCCCGGCAGCAAGGCGCCCGGTGTCAATGAGAAGCTCGAACGGGGCCGGGTCTATATGAACAAGGAGCAGTACTTCGACGGCGTGCCGCCTGAAGTCTGGGACTTCCACGTCGGTGGATACCAGGTGTGCGAGAAATGGCTCAAGGACCGCCGGCAGCGCCGGCTCGACATTGATGAGCTGAACCATTACCAGAATGTCGTCGTCGCGCTCAACGAGACCATCCGCCTGATGGCGGACATAGATGAAGTCATAAACGCTCACGGCGGTTGGCCGATCCAATAAGCACAGGGCTGCGGGCAAAGAAGCTTTGCAGGACCACAGGATGGGCGGCGAAGAGAAAGACCAACCGGTGCTTTTGTCAGACCTCTACGGGCAACTCCTGGCGGAGTTCGCCGGGCAGGTCGGCGAAAGGGGGGCTTCGTACGGTCAGGCCGGCCGCAGCGTGCGCGAGGAGATAGTGCGCTGCGTCTGGTTCGGCAGCCACTTCACCGGTGAAGGGCTGACTACGGACGACGGGCGTCGTCTCGAAGTGCTCTCGCCCGGATGGTGGAACGTGGAGGGCGGTCCCGATTTCATGCGCGCCGAGTTCCTGCTGGAAGGCGCGGGCCGGGTCGTCGCCGACGTGGAAGTGCACACCCTCGCCTCGTCCTGGTATTCCCACGGCCACCACCGCCAGCCGGAGTACAACGACGTCGGCCTGCACGTGGTGATGTGGAACGACAGGGACGAGGCCACTGTCGCCAGCGAGAACGGCCGGACCGTGCCGCAACTCACGCTCAGCAGGGCCGTTGACAGGGACCTGGAAGAACTCGTGGAGATCATTGACGTGGAGGGCGGGGCCCCCGGGGAGCAGTGGACGGTCGTGGAGGGGAAATACTGCGGCCGTGCTTACCGCTCCGGGGAGATCGGCCCGGAATGGCTGGGTCGCCTGCTGGACGCCGCCGGGGACCACCGGCTGCTGGGCCGTGCGGAGGCGCTGGCCGAGCTGTTCGAGAATCATCACCGCGAGCAGATTCTCTACGAACGGATCGCGGAGGCACTGGGCTACAAGAGCAACCGAATGCCCTTCTTGCAGCTTGCCGGCGTGCTGCCGATGGCGACGCTGAGGAAGGTGGTGCCCCTGGAGGCCGGCGTTGAGGAGAAATCCACGGCGCTCGAAGCGGCCTTTTTCACTGTGGGGGGATTCCTGGAAGCGGGCCCGCCCGCCGATGCGGACCCGGAGACCACGACCTACTGCGGGCGCCTGGAGGAGGGGTGGGCGGCGTTCGGCAATGCGACGCCGCAGGTCAGACTGTCGGCCGACCACTGGAACCGCGCCGGGGCCCGTCCCGTCAACTACCCGGCGAGGCGCGTCGCCGCGCTGGCCCGCCTGTGCGCTGCGCACCTTCACAGCGGCCTGTTCAATCACTTCCTCCTGCTGGTGAATACGACGCGTCCGGAGGGCAGGCAGCGGGCCGATGTCGCGGTGCGGGATGCCCTGGTCGGCGCGTTTCTGGAGCTGGAGCATCCTTACTGGTCTTACCGTTACGCCTTCACCGGCAAGCGGTTGAGCCGGCCGCGGGCGTTGGTGGGCCAGGAGCGCGCCACGAGCATCGTGGTGGACGTGTTGCTGCCGATGCTGCTGGCACACGGCCAGTGCGAGGACGAGGGCGCTCTGGTGGGCAAGCTGCGCGGCCTGTGGGAGGGGCTGCCGCGCCGACCGGCCAACGCCGTTACTCGCCGCATGGAGCAGACGATATTCGAGAACGAGCGCGAGGCGCAGAAGGTCGTCAACTCCGCGCGCCGTCAACAGGGGCTCCATCAGCTCTACAGGGACTGCTGCCGCACCGGCGGCTGCGAGAACTGCGTCCTCTATCTGGCCCACCGCGCCGGCAAGACGTTGGCACTGACGTGAGCGTCGCCGGTCAGTCCGCGCAGTATCCCAGGGGCCACTGCGCCCCCACCGTGCCCCGCAGGACGCGCTGCGGCCCATCACCCATATCGAGAATGCCAGGCAACAGCTTGCGGTGTTGGCGGAAGCTATTGACTGTCTTCTCTGACCACCTTTGGCCGATCGGCTGGGACGTAAGGAATCAACCCCTTCTCGTAGGCAACCACCTGGGCCTCGCGGGGGACCATGCGGATGTCTATCAGGAATCCGTTCACCTCCAGCATCCAGACCAGCGGGTTGTCGTCCAGCTTGCTGGGCAGACACCAGTCCGGATCAAATTGTATCAGGTCCAGCATCTTGCGAATCAGTCTGGCCTTGGCCTGCATCGTCGCCACGGAGACGCCGAGCCCTTCCGCGAGTTGGGCTGAGGTCATGTGCGGCGTTTGGTCGGGGTCGGTCAGGAAGTTGACCCATCCCACGGCACACACAATCCCGGCGGCCCAGCTTGTGCTCCTCGCTTTGAGGACCGGGGATCCTTCCTGGCAGATGGCGACGGCCATCTCGCGGCAGAGCTCCCTGTACTCGGAGTCCAGATGCGCATCGCAAAAGGCGTCAGTCAGGCCCACGAGTTCAGTGCACCGCGCGGCGTAGGCGTTCGGCACGTCGGCCAGGAGATCGGGGATGCCATTGTCCGAAAGGGCGGTTTCGCCATTCTCATCTTCCTCATCCCAGTCCAGGTATTGAGGCGGACTCTCGCCCACGCGTTTTGTGATCTTGGGGTACGAACCGGGTGGGGCCGCATCCTCGATGCTGACCACGTTGATCCGGTGCCACCAGTCGTCGCCGAAGTCGAACCAGTAGCCGAAGGCGTCGCCCGCCTTCAGGCCGAGCGATCCGATTGATGTGTGCGTCACGCTACCGGCAGGCTCCATGTCCCAGAACGGGTCCTCTAGTGCCATGGGAAGGACGTAACGCCTGGCCTTCGGGTCCATCGGCCTCTTACCGCCGACCTGGAACTCGTACATGTGCTCCTCTTCGCGGTCAAAGGCGTCGAAGATGGTGTGGTGCAGGTCCTCCAGCGCCTGGTCCCCGCGGATCTGGATGGTCCGTGAGATGACTTCGTTCTTCTTTGAGAACTTCTCGGTCATCAGTCCCTCGAGGATGAACACGTCCAGCGTGAAGAGCCGATCGTCCTTCAGGACCCGGCGCTCCGTGGGCCCCCTCAGTTTGGCCATTTGTAGCCTTCCTTCCTACGTTGAGGATCCCGGCCAGCCGAGCTTGCGGCGTACCATCGCAACGAACTCCTCTGCCCTCGCCAGCAGATCTGCCGCTTCCTTTTCGGTTATCAGGCCGGCCTGGTCGTAAACGGCCTGATGCCGTTTCGGCGGGCAACTTCGCGCAGGTGGTCGAAAAACAGGGACTGGCACGTCGTTAGTGCCTGTCCCGTTTTTCGCCTCGTGGCCTGTTACAGTTGAAAGCGCTGCGATGCCGGAAAATGGGATACAGGCACCCCTCACTGCGTTCGGGATTGCCAGTCCCCATTTTCCCCCCGCCGTGGCGCTGCCACCCAAGGCCGAAACGGCCCTACCCGGAAGTTCGGTCTTGAAACTCCACCAGCTTTCCTCCGAAGAAACCGTACGGAAATCTCGGACGATTGTACGCGATATCCGTACGGCCAGCGACTGCAAGAGGGAGCCGGACGACGGTCAGTCTGCGCAGTATCCCAGGGGCCACTGCGCCCCCACCGTGCCCCGCAGGACGCGCTCGTATACCTCGAGCGTTCTCTCGGTCAGCAAGTCCACGTTGAAGTGGGTTTCCACGCGGTGTTTCCCGCGTCGGGCCATCTCGCGGCCTCTTTGCGGGTCGCGCCGCAACTGGAGGATCCCCTCCGCCAGGGCGGCGGGCGACCTGATGGGCACGACGAGGCCCGTCCGGTCCGGCAGCACGGCCTCCCTGACGCCCCCGGCGTCTGTGGCCACTATGGGGCACTCGCTGGCGGCCGCCTCCAGCAAGGTGCTGCACATGCCCTCTTCGGAACTGCTCAGCGCAAAGATGTCGAAGGCTCGGATCAGTTGCGGCACGTCCTGGCGGAAGCCCGTCATGATGAGGCGGTCGCCCATCTGCAGGCTCTGGGCCCTGGCCCGGATCCGCCCCCGGAGCGGGCCGTCTCCGACGATGACGACCCAGGTGTCGGGGGCCGCGTCCCTGACGAGCCGGCAGGCCTCCAGCAGGTTGCAGTGGTCCTTATGGCCTACCAGGGCGCCGATGTTGCCGACAACGAAGGCATCCTGAGGAATCCCCAGCTCGGTGCGCACATCGCGATCGGCGCCTGCCTCGGCGAACCTCTGCGTGTCCGTGACGCTGTGCACCACGAAGACCTTCCACTCCGGCACGCCGGCCTCCAGCAGCGTTTCCTTCAGGCGGTTGCTGATGGCGATGTAGGCGTCGGTGCCGAAGCGGTACTTGAGCCTGCCCAGTCCGAGCATGCCGCGGCCCACCGCGTACTCAATCCTGCGATGCGCGACGACCTTGCAGTTGGCCAGCCACAGATGTGCGGCCAGCAAGATGAGCGTATGCGCGTGGGCCGTGTGGGAGTGGAGGACGTTGAACCGGCCGGCGCGGGCAATCTTTGCGATGTGACGGGCGGCTTCCAGGTCGGCCTCGCCGCGCATTCTCAGTGCGCGGACGTCTATGCCTTCCTGCCCGGCCATCCTGGCGGGAGCGCTGCCCCGCTGCAGCACGGCGGCCGTAGGGACTTGCCTGCGCTGCAGGCCCCGGGCCAGGTAGAGCATCTGCTGCTCGCCCCCGCGCCAGCCGGGCTGGTCGTCAACGTGCAGCACGCACGGCTTGATGGCCGATCGCGACATGGGGTCATGCCGTATGCGGGTGAAGCTCAATGGCGGAAGTGCCGCGTGCCGGTGAGCACCATGGCGATGCCGAGTCGGTCCGCCGCCTCGATGACGGCCGGGTCGCCCTTGGAGCCCCCCGGTTGGATAATGGCCTTCACGCCCGCCTGGGCGGCCCGTTCCACCGAGTCGGGGAACGGGAAGAAGGCGTCGCTGGCCAGCACTGCATCCCGCGCCCTTTCGCCGGCTTTGCGGACCGCGATGATGGTGGCGTCCACGCGGCTCATCTGTCCCGCTCCCACGCCGACCAGCATCCGGTCCTTCGCCAGCACTATGGCGTTGGACTTGACGTGTTTGCAGCAGAGCCAGGCGAACTCCAGGTCCGCCAAATGCTCCTCTGCCGGCGCAGTCCGGGTGACCACCTTCAGCTTGTCCCGATCGAAGCCGAGCAGGTCCCGCTGCTGCACCAGCAATCCGCCGGTGACGCGTCGCATGTCCCTGGCGGTCTCGTCCACCGACGACGGACCCAGGGGACCCGTCTTGAGGATGCGCGTGCGCTGGGCCCATTTGGCTTTCCGGAGCAGCAGTTCGACGGTGCCGGGGTCGAAGTCCGGCGCGACCAGCGACTCCACGAAGTACGGGGCCGGCCGGCCGTCCAGCTCGGCGCGCAGTTCGGCTATCGCCTCGGCGGTCGGCGCGTCCAGCGGCCGGTTCAGCACGACGGCGCAGCCGAACGCGCTGACCGGGTCGCCCAGGTATGCCTTCCTGTAGGCTTCGGCCAGCGAGTCGTCCGCGCCGGCGCCGCACGGATTGGTATGCTTGAGGACGATGGCGGCCGGCCGGTCGAACTCCTTGACCAGTTCGATGCCGGCGTTGATGTCGAGGATGTTGTTGAAAGACAACTCCGGGCCGGCGATCTGCTCGGCGCGGCTCACGCATGGCTCTCTGAGATGCTGTTCCACGTAGAAAGCCGCCTCCTGCTGCGGATTCTCACCATAGCGCAGATCTTGCCTCTTGACGAATTCGAGCGCGAGCCTGGCGGGCCCTTCCTTACGTTCGCCTTCGATGCCGCTGAGGTACGCTGCGACGACGCTGTCGTAGCGGGCAGTGTGGCGGAACGCTTCCAGCGCCAGGCCGAAGTGCGTCCTCTCGGAGAGGGAACCCTCGTTCTGTTCCAGCTCTTCCACCAGGGCTTCGTACGTCTCGGGGTTGGTCACGACAGCGACGTGGGTGTAGTTCTTCGCCGCAGAGCGGATGAGACTCGGGCCGCCGATATCTATGCTCTCGACCGCCTGCATCGGCTCGGTCCCTGGCCTGCCGATGACATCCACGAAGGGATAGAGATTGACAACGACCATGTCTATGGCGCGGATGCCGTGCTCCTCCATCTCGCGCCGGTGGCTTTCATCCTCCCGCAGCGCCAGGAGGCCGGCATGCACTTTGGGGTGAAGCGTCCTGACCACGCCGTTGAGGATGTCGGGGAAGCCCGTGTACTCGGCCACGTCCTGCACTTCGATGTTCTGTTCGCCCAGGAGGCGGGCGGTGCGCCCGGTGGATAGTATCTCGACGCCCAGCACGGCCAGACGACGGGCAAACTCGATAATGCCCGTCTTGTCCGAGACGCTGATCAACGCGCAATTGATCTTCGCCACTTGTTCGATCCTCTCGTATTTCAGGCGCAGGAAGGGTCCGCGAGGTCCAGGTACGGGTTCTCCGACCGTTCCGCGCCGACTGTAGTTTTCGGGCCGTGCCCCGGCCAGATGACCGTCTCGTCCGGCAGCGTCAGGACGCGCGTCCGTATGGATGCTGCCAGCTCCCGCGCGCTGCCGCCGGGAAGATCGGTCCTTCCCACTCCCAGCCGGAACACCAGGTCGCCGCAGAAAAGCTGCGGCGGACTCTCGTCGGCGGCCAGCAGGCACACCCCGCCCGGCGTGTGGCCGGGCGTCTCGACCACCCTCAGAACCACCGACCCAAATCTCAGTTCCCGTCCCTCCTCCAGCAGCACGTCCGCCGGGCGGCTCATGGCCGGCACGCCGAACAGATCGGCCAGGTTGCCGGCTGCATCGGTGAGCCTGTCGGCGTCACGCGCCCCGATGCACAGTGGCGCGCCGGGAAACGCCTCTTTCAGGGCGGCGTTGGCGCCGACATGATCAATGTGACCGTGCGTGTTGATAATGAAGTGCGGCACCAGGCCCTCGCTGCGGCAGCGTGCGATAATCCGCTCGCCCTCGGCTCCCGGGTCTATGACGGCTCCGGCCTCGCCCTCTTCATCTTTCAGCAAGTAGGCATTGGAGAGCAGGGGTCCGACTTCCAGGGCGACGATTACCACGCTTCGCTCAACTTTGAATGCAGGAAGGGCAGCCGACTCACTCGGGCCCGTAGAACTCGTTGACCACTTTTTCCACGTCACACGGCATGCTCTCGCCCTGCGGCGAGGTGGACATGCCCAGCACGGACATCTCCTTGATCGGGTCCTCTTCGGGATCGCTGGCATGTGCACGGTTCTGCAGGAGGTTTCGCCCGTAGACCCGCCGCAGCTCCTTGAGCCGTTCTCGGATGACCGACAGGGCGTCCTGCCCGGAGTACAGTATCGCCATGCACCGGGCTTCTTCGCTTTCATGCAGCGAGTGTCCGGTGGCCGGGTCCTTGCCCGTCATGTACTGGATGAGCACATCGAACTCGGCGCGCGCGTTGGCGTCCTTGAGCACCTCGGCCAGTTCATCGTACAGCGAGTCCGGCGGGTCGAGATCCCGGAGCCGCCGCTTGAGTTCTTCGAATAGGCGCTCTAACACCGCCGGTTTGACCTCTCCCGGTCCGGGCTCCCTGCTCAGCAGCGTTTCGGCGGCCTTCACTACGTCCAGAGCGCTGGCCGGTTCGAAGGCGGCCGCGGGGTCCGCGCCGAGCCGGTCAACGGCCTCCCGGGCCAGCACACGGGCGCGGTGGACTATCTGGCGGGCCCTCTCGGCGACCATGCCTTTCAATTGCTCGCGGAACTGCGGAAGCTTCAGTGCGTAGAACTCCCGCGCTTCTTCCTCGCCCAGTTCCAGCACTTTCATGGCCGTGATGCGCATCCCGGTTCGGGCGAAGAAGTCTATCAGGTTTCCCGGCATCGGATCGCCGCGGCGGAAGCTCTCGGGCTTCAGCACGACCATTGAGGTCTCGGTCGTCGGCGAATCGAGTTCGTCCACGGCGTCCAGCACGAACCCGCCGTCGCTGTATGCGTACTTTCGGAACAGCTTCAGGTGCGCCTCCGTCATTTCCGGGCTTGTGCCGGTCAGCACCGCCGGTTCGAAGAAATCGTTCTTGCGCGGTGCCGGACCGACCTTGTGCAGGCTTTCGTACTTCTCCAGCAGCCGCCTTCTGGGCTGGTATGCCGGGTCGTTCTCCAGGGCTTCGCTGTCCTCGCGGAAGAAGTCGCCGAATGTGCCGCGGAGGCTGTCGCCGCGCACGTGCTGGGTGATGTGGCCGATGGCCTCGGTGACCTCGCGCACCGCATCCAGGCCGCGCAGGACCAGCACGGCCAGGCGGTTGGAGAGGCCCCGCACGTTGGGCCTGCCGAAGTTCCGCACCACGTATTCGATGATCATCTTCTGGTAGCGCAGCGGGACATCGCGTTCGGACGGGTCGTAGATGGCGTCGCAGTATTCTTCAATGAAGCCGCTCTGCGGCCGGGGGGCGTACATCCTTGCAGCCACCAGCTTCACGTCGGCCCACAGCAGGCGAGCCAGGATTCCACCAGTGCGGCTCTTGTGCAAGCTGTAGGGCGTTGCCAGAGCGTAAGCAAGCTCTTCGCCGTGCTTCACTGACTGCCCCATGGCTCCTGACACTGCTTCCGTAGAGACCGAGCATGATCGGTAGGCTGCCGCCCCTTGACTGCGCCCGTCCCGACCGGGAACGGGGACAGCTCGACAGGTGCCCGCAGGGAACTATAGCAGACGGCTCGGAAGCTTGCAAGCGGGCCACGGACCGGGTTGTTTCCATTCGGGGCGGCGTTGCGTTATACTTGCCCGGCGCGGCCTGTCAGGCGTGCCCCACGTGCGGGCGCACGGCCCTGTTGCGGGGCGCGGGGCGCGGTGTGGACCTCCTTGCGGAGCTTTGCCGACGAAAGGGCTGGCAGATGGAGAGCGCGCTGATCACGGGCGGAGCCGGATTCATCGGTTCGCACCTTGCCGAGAGGCTCCTGGGCGAGGGCGTCGAAGTCTACATCCTGGACGACCTCTCCACCGGGCAGATGTTCAATCTGGACGCCATCCGCGATTCCGACAGGTTCCATCTGCACCTTGGCGGCCTGGACGACGAGCAGCTCCTTATGGAACTTGTGGACCGGGCCGACGTCGTGTTCCACCTGGCCGCCGCCGTGGGGGTCAAGCTGATCGTGGCGGAGCCGGTCAAAACCATCGAGACCAACATCTACGGCACGGAACTGGTCCTGAGGCACTGCGCCAAGAAGCAGAGGAAGGTGCTGCTGGCGTCCAGCAGTGAGGTATACGGCAAGGGGGAGGAGGAGCGCTTCAAAGAGGAAGACGACCTGGTGTTCGGCCCCACAAGCAGGTCGCGCTGGTGCTACGGCTGCTCGAAGGCCATTGACGAGTTCCTTGGGCTGGCCTACTGCAAGGCGCGGCGTTTGCCGGTCGTCATCGTCAGGTTCTTCAACATCGTCGGGCCCCGGCAGGTGGGCCACTACGGGATGGTCGTGCCGCGCTTCGTCCAACAGGCCCTCGACGGGGGGCCGATCACCGTCTACGACGACGGCGAGCAGGTTCGCTGCTTCCTGCACGTGAATGACGCGGTGGATGCCATGTGCGCCCTGATGCGCAGCGACGAGGCCGTGGGGGAGGTCTTCAACGTCGGCAGCGACAGGCCGATAACCATCAACCGGCTCGCCGAGAAGGTCAGGGAACTGGTCAACCCGGAGGCCGAGATCGTTCACATACCATACGCCGAGGCCTACGCCGAGGGGTTCGAGGACATCCGCTACCGCGTGCCCGACGTCAGCAAGCTAAGGCAGGCGGTCGGGCTTGCGCCCAGATACGACCTGGATCGCATCCTCACCGACGTGCGGCACTACCTCTCCTCTTCCTGACCCGGCTGGGCCTTGTCCGGGCCGACGGCGCGCGGCTGCCGGGCGGTCAGCCTTCGGCAGAGAGCCGGCCGTACTTGCGCGCCGCTTCGAAGTAAGTCCTGACGTTCTCGCGCGGAGTGCCCTCCCGGATGCTGTCGCAGGTGCCGAAGATGAAGCCGCGCGGGCCGGCCGACTCCATGGCGTATTTCACCATGCGTTCGACGTCTTCGGGGGTGCCCCGCTTGATGACGTAGAGCATGTCGCCGTAGCCCATCAGGCAGACGGTGTCGCCGATGCGCCGCTTGAGTTCCGCCAGGTCCACGTCGCCGACGGGCGGCGGTCCGATCGTCTCGAAGATGTCCACGCCGGCTTCCTTGACCATGTCGGCGATGCCCATGCACTTGCCGTCGTCGTAGTAGTTGTAGACCGCATCGTAGGAATGCACCAGTTCCACGTGCGCCTTGAGCACGGGCAGGAAGACCTCGCGGTGGATGGCCGGCGACCACCCGACGCTGAGCGAGGCGAAGTACCAACTGCCGAAGATGACCTTCACCTCCCGTTCCAGCAGGGCTTTGGTCTCCGCCATCATCTTCTCGCGCCAGATGCCCATGTGTTCGTCGAAGAAGTCGCGCTGCACGTAGTAGTCCACCATCAAGTCTGTCATGGCGCGGACGGAGCCGGCCTGGTGATCCAGCGGGCTGCGCACCAGAGCCTTCACCATGCCCCTCTCGCCCACCTTCTCCGCCGTGGCGTGATACGATGCGCCCACGTCGTAGTGCGCCGGGTCCGGCACCAGATAGCGCATCGCGTCCAGGTCTTCGGGTCCTTTGACCAACCTTTCGAGGAACGCCGGGTCAGGGCCGAGGCCGTATTCCGTGTGACCGGGCTTGGGTTTCTTGCGAACGTCGCGGAGCTGTCCCGCCGGGGTCTCGACGGTCCGCGTGATGATGTCGCAGTCGCCGTCGTCCTCGACGGACAGGCTGATGCGCACGTCCTTAAGGCCGTGGGTGTCCTCGGTCAGGCTCCAGATGAAGTTCGGCACGCCCGTGCCGGTGAGGAAATGCGGGTCCAGGTCTATCTCGTCCGGGCTGGCGGCCCTCAGCGCGAGGGCAAAGGGATCCGTGGTGAAGTCGTCGTACAGGATGGGCAGCGCCTGCCTGAGCCACGGCGAGCAGGGCACCTTGTCCACCTGCTCGTGCCGGACTGCCGCCCATAGGCGCTCCCTGGCCGTCATCCTCGCAGACATTTGCTGCTCCTATGAAGTGAGTGGGGCCGACGTCACGAGTAGCTCTTACGCAGCGGTCTCCCTCTTCGCGTTGGGACTCAACCGTGAGTGTTCGTTCCTACGGGATCACCACCTTGCTGCCGGGGGCCACGCCGTGTTTCACGAACCAGCCTCCTTCCATTTCCAGCACGTAGTTGACGGGCGCGGCGGACGTCACCGATCGGCGGTCGCCGGGGGTTAGCTGTCCGATGTTGACGATCGTGCCATCGGACAGGATGAAGGCGACCGAGAGCGGGAAGGAGACCGTCTTGGTGCTGAAGACGGGCCTCAGGCGCTGTCCGAAGTGGAAGAGCATCCCTTCGTTGGGTCCGAGCCCGCGTCGGCCCTGCAGGCCCCAGCTTCTGGTTGCCTGGGTGTCCGCCAGTTCCGCGGCGACCCGGTGGCCGCCCACTGTCAGGTCAACGACCTTGAACTCCCGCAGCCTCAGCCGGACGCCCTCCGCCGCAGCGGGAGCATTGGGATAGGGCAGCCGCAGGACGTAGTCGGCTGCCTCGGAGAACTCCGCCACCTGGCGGCCCGCCCACCGGACGCTGACGGTCCAGGGCGGCTCGTCCCGGGGCTCGGCGGACCCCGCGAACCTGATGCCGTCGGCCAGGACGCACGGCTGCCCCGTTCGCGAGCGCAAGAGGCGGCCCCGCACGCTGACCGTGTCGCCGGGCAGCAAGGCGCCGCCCAGCTCTATCAGGTCGGACCTGTCCGCAGGTATCAGACAGACCGGCCCGTTGGCGGTTCCCACCGCCAGTCCGATGGGCACGCTCCCGCCGTCCGGCGGCTGCGCCTCGGCGAATCCGCGCAGCGGCGCCTGCGCAACGGTATCGCTGAACCGCACCCGCACGCCAGATCCCTCAAGCGCCCACTGCCGCGCCTCCTGGGCGGTGCAGTCGCGGTGCTCCTGGTCGGCCCCGTCCGGCTGTTTCTCCTCCCGCTTCACGTCAACCGTCAGTTTGACCTTCTGGCCCTTGACGTAGCTGGAAGGGAACTCCAGTTCGTAATTGCCCGGCCGCCTGATCCGTTCCTGCTGGCGCGAGCCTTCCCAGAACACCACAAGGTCGCGTGCGAGGCGCGACCGGGGCGGCAGGGGAGCGATCAGGCTCCCGGCCAGTGCCGTCGCCCCCAGCCAGAGCGCGGCGAGCACGGCGGCCGTTTTCTTCATTGTTCACTCCCTGCGGCCTGTGGCGAGCTGTAAGGGCACGGCGCGCCGTGCCCCTACGAAAGCGGATCGGGCCTACCACTATGGCGGCCGCGGCGCGCGCCGCCCCTGCAATATAGCCATGCGCGCGCCGACCTTCAACCGCTTTCGCCGGGCGCGGCGCCTCAGCGCGGCGTGCCCATCCTCCTTGAGCGCCCGGCCCCTGGCGGCCTTGAGAGCGAAAAAAAAGGGCCCCAGAAAAAAACGAAGGCCCTAACGGGTCCCGAGCACCCTCATCGGACACACCGTTTTCCAAGGACGCCTATAATCCCGCCTCGCCGAACGGGGAACACCCCCACCGACCACGGACATGAGTCGGATCGAGACGGCGTCATCTTGTCAAGAGGAGCGGACGTGGCAAAGAGCGCGAAGCCAAAGCTTGTGCCGCAGGCGCGTGCCCTCTACGCAGAGGGGTCGTCCAAGCCCGTCATTGCCGAGTCCCTGAAGGTCTCAGTTCGCACGGTGCGGCGTTGGGCGCAGGAAGAGGCGGCAGCCGGCCGGCCCTGGCGGCGAGGACCCTCCGGTTCGGAGGAGCCGCCGAGGCCATCGTCCAGGGCGGCCGCTCCACGCCGGGCTTCCGGGGGCGCCCGTGGGCCGGGATCGCTGCCCGAGCGGCTCTGCCGCAGGCTCGAGGAGCGGCTCGAAGAGCTCATGGAGAAAAGCAAGGAGGCGGACGACGACCCACGCCTGGAGGAGCGGATGCTCAGGATCTGCAAGGTGCTGGAATACCTGCGCGCGGAGGCGGACGACATCAGCGCGCAGCTCGTCGCCATGAAGCGTTTCGTGACCTTCTGCCTGCGGACCCTCTCCGAGGACGAGATGGCGCCCGTGCGCAAGGCCGTGCGACTGTTCGTCGACGCACTGCGGAAGGAGCACTCGTGATGTGGTTTCAGACGGTCGTGCCAGCCCTCTCAGCGCTGTTCGGCGGGTTCGTTGGCGGCTGGGTGGTGGCGTTTCGGCTGGGGCGGTGGCGGCAGCGCGTCGAGGACCACCTGGAAAGCATCGAGTCCCGCTTGCGCAAAGGAGATCCGCTGGTGGACAGCGTCCCCGTCCTCAGCACCCGCGTGCAACTGATTCTGGAAGAGTTGCGGATCATCAAGTCCGAGATGCGTAAGGACAGAGAACGTTTCGTATCCCACGAGGAATGCGACAGGAGACATCTAGATGCTCACGCATGAAGGTGTGGAGAAGCTGCTGGTGGACCTGCAGCGCCGCCGCCAGGAGGCCGAGGCGGAGGCGGCGCACGCCGCCCAGGGACTGGCACGGCTGGCAAGCGGCATGACGCCCCTGAATCAGGTGGACGCGGAGCAGGTCCGGGCGGCCGCCGATACGTTCGGCGATGCCGTGGAGCGACTGAAGGCGCTGGAGCAGTTCGCGCGCGACTTGCGCGGACTGCTGATGTGAGGGCACGGCGCGCCGTGCCCCTACGAACGGCGGGCGCTTCGCGAAGCGCCCCTACTGGCTGATCCGCCAGGCCGTGTGGCGGACTGAGGGCTGTCGTAATGAAGTGGTCAAGACAACATGAACAACTCCGGCTGAAGCTGCTGGAGCTGATGGGGCAGCGGGCGACGCCTTTCGCGCGCACCGGCCAGGCCGCGCGGCGCGAGCGGATGGAGGGGCCCTTCCTGGAGTGGTGCACGACCTACCTGCCGCACTACTTCGACGCGCCGTTCGCCGCCTTCCACCAGCGCATGGCGGATGCCGCCGGCGAGCCGGGCATGCCCACGTTCGTCTGCGCTTTCCGAGGCGCCGGCAAGAGCGTGCTGCTCACGCTGGCCCGGCCCCTCTACCGTGCGCTGCGCGGCGAGGCGCCCTACTTCATCTACGGCAGCCAGGTGCAGAAGCTCGCCGCACAGAACATGGACTTCGTCCGTCTGGAACTCGAATACAATTCCCGCGTGCGCGGCGACTACGGCGAGATCGAGGTGAGCGGCGCGCAGGCGGAATGGACCGTCAATCTGCCGGAGCATCGGGGCTCGGTGAAGTTCGAAGCGTTCGGCATTGGGATGAGCCCGCGGGGACGCCGGCACGGCGAGCACCGCCCCACCGAATTCGTGGGAGACGACCTGGAGGACGCCGAGCTGGCCCGCAACCCCGAAAGGGAGAAGAACCTGTGGGACTGGCTGATGGACGAAGTGCTGCCCGCGCTGGAGCCCGACCGGTTCGTGTTCACGGTGCTGGGCACGATGTTCGGGCCGGACTGCATGATGGAGCGCGCCCATCGTCTGAGCGAAAGTCGGGACGACTCCCGCCGGCCGCTGGCCCGCGCGTTCCTGCAGAAGGTCACCGAAGGGGGCCGCAGCGTCTGGCCCGAGCGGTTCAGCGACGACACCCTGTCGCGGATACGGGCCACCATCGGCCTGCGGAACTGGCTGCGGAACTACGCGCTGGAACCCGAAGACCCCACCAAGCCATTTCAGGCCAAATGGATGGGGGCCTACCGGGCCGAGGAGATTGATCTGCACCAGCTCGACGTGGTGGCGTTCCTCGATCCCGCCGTCAGCGAGGGCGCCAGGGGATGTCCGCGGGCGCTCGTGGCCGTCGGCGCCGACCGGGGCCGCGGCGTGCGGTACGTGCTGGACGCCTGGATCGAGCGCGGGACCCCGATGGAGATGATGGGGATGTTGTTCGACTTCAACCGGCGCTTCCGGCCGCGCCTCATCGGCGTCGAGTCCAACGGCGGCTATGCCCTGATCCGGCCGCTGCTGGGGATGCTGGAGGCCGAGCGGCGGGTGCGCCTGCCGGTCCGTTACGTGAATCACACCCGCCCCAAAGACCTGCGCATCGAAAAGCTTTCTGCGCAGTTCGAGAGGGGGTGCTGGCTGTTCCCCACGAATCCGAACGCTGGCGTGAAGATGCTTCAGGAGCAGTTCCTCAGCTACCCCGACGGCTACGTGGACGGGCCGGACGCGGCGGCCGGGTGCGATGAACTGCTGCCGGAAGCGTTCGTGACCGCGCCCGAGGCGGCCGGCTACGTGAGCCTGCAAGGAAGAACCGACTTCAGTTGCCTGTGACGCCCAATGATCGAGATGAACAGCGCAAAGGAACTGCAATGAGCCATAAGCCGAAGCAGCAGACCATCGCCGAGCCGTCTTCAAGCGGCTTCGGCGTGCGGACAGTGGTCGGACACGTGGACATAGACACCATCAAGCCCCGGCGCATCAAGCGGATGCTGGTGGCCGCCGAGTCCGGGGACCTGTCGGCTCAGGCTGAGCTTTTCGAGCGGATGGAGGAGAAGGACGCGGAGCTGGACGCCCATCTGCGCACGCGCAAGACGGGCGTGGCGAGGCTCAAGTTCGAGATTCAGCCCGCCGACCGGTCGCCCCGTGCCCAGGAAGCCGCCAAGCTGTGCCGCGGCCTGGTGGGCGAGATCCCCGACCTGCCCCAGGCGATCTTCGACCTGCTGGACGCCATACCGAAGGGGTTCAGCGTTCAGGAGATCGACTGGGAGACCGCAGCGGATCGCTGGCATCCGCGCCGCCTCATCTGGCGGCCGCAGCGCTGGTTCACGACCGCCGACGACGGCGAGACGCTCCTGCTGTGCGAGGATTCCGGCAAAGGGGTCGAGTTCCCCTCGCTGAACTTCGTGATCCACCGGGTCAAAGCGCGCAGCGGATTCTGCGCGCGCACGGGCCTGCTGCGCTCCTGCGTGCGGGCGTTCGTTGTGCGGCATCTGGCGTGGAAGGACTGGATGGCTTTCGCGGAAGTCTACGGAATGCCGCCTCGGATCGGCTGGCTGCGGGAGGAGGTCCCCTGGGACAGCGACGAGGCGCGCGAACTCTGGCAGGCGGTCCGCGCCCTCGGCATGGACGCCGCCGCCGTGGTGCGCGAAGGCAACCGCATCGAGATGCTCGACAGCCGATCGGCCGGCGAGGGGACCATCTTCGAACGTATCCTCGAGCGTGCCGGCCGGGAGATGACGCTTGCCATCCTGGGACAGCTCCTGACCTCCGGCGGCGAGAAGGGCGGCTCGTATGCCCTCGGGCACGTGCATAACCAGGTGCGCTGGGACCTGATCGAGGCCGATGCGCTGGCCCTGGCCCAGACCCTGACCGACCAGCTTATCCGCCCCATCGTGCGGCTCAACCTGGGAGGCGATTACCCCCTGCCGCGCTGGCACTTCGACGCGGAGAAACCCGAAGACCTCAGCGAGCTGGCCGCCACCGTCAAAACCCTGAGCGAGGCCGGACTTCCGATCCCGACCGGGTGGGCCTACCAGAAGTTCGGCATTCCCGAACCCGCCGAGGGCGAAGCCGTCCTCGTCCGCAGCAAGGAGGCATGAGAGAACCATGACCATGCGCAATGCCATTGGAACCGCCCGACAGGCAGTCGGCAGCCCCGTGCCGGTGGCCGCCGGACCTGACATCTCGGGCGAGGCGCCCGCTCAGGCGCCGCAGTGGGTGATGATCGCCCGAACCGGCATGTGGCTGGGGCATCCGAGCCGTCCCGAGATCATTACGCCGGAACACCTGCACAGCGCGCTCGACTATTTCGACCGCCACTATGCGGCGCACGGCACGGACCTGGTCGTTGACTACCACCATGCCAGTGTCGCGGCGCCGAGGGGCGCGGTGAGGGCGCCGGCGGCCGGATGGGTCAGGGAGATGGAACTGCGCGCCGACGGCTCCGAGCTGTGGGGGCGTGTGCTGTGGACCGCCGAAGCGGCCAGCGCCGTCGCGCAGCGGCAGTACCGATGCCTGAGCCCACTGCTCCGGTTCAACTTCCCTGACCGGGTCACCGCCGATCCGGTGCTCATGATGGTCCACAGCGTGGGGCTGACTAACACGCCGTTCCTGACCGAGCTGGAGACTCTGAACTCCAACGGTCTATCGGTCGCGGAATGCAGCGAGGCCGTCGCTATGGAAGGTGGCGGCACAACCGAAGCCCGCCGAAGCCGCCGGGCGGCGCCAGTGGGCGTTGCCGGCGCAGGCGGGGAAGCGTCAACAGAAGGAGGCGAGAGCATGTCTGTGCTGGACAGTCTTGCCCAGGCGCTCGCAAAAGAGCCCGAGCAGGTTGCCTCCGGGCTCGGGCTGGAGTTGCCCGCCGGGGCCTCCGCCGAAGTGGGGAGCGCCGAGGGCCGTCGGGTGGCTGAGGTCATCATGGCCAACGCCGTCCGCGTGAAGGAACTGGAGGCAGAGCTGGTCGCGCGCGCGCCGGTCGTTGCCGAGGAGATTGCGAATGCCCTCGGCGTGCCCGCCGATGCCGACCCGACCGCCGTCAAGGCGGCCATCATTCGGCTGAAAGTGCCGGCCGCCGGCCTGGAGGCCATCCGCCGGAAGCTCGGGCTTGGCCGGGACGCGCAGGAGGCGGAGGTCCTCAACGCCATCGAGGCGCTGCAGCAGACGCGGCGCAGGTCGGAGGCCGAGCAACTGGTGGACGAGGGCGTCAGCGCGGGCAAGATCCCGCCGGCCCATCGCGAGTTCTACCTGAACGAGGCGATCAACGACCTGAACGCCGCGCGGGAGGTGATCAACGCCATGCCCGTGATGACGCAGCCCCGGCGGGGGCCGCGCACAATCGAAGGCCCGCAACTCACCGATGCCGAGCAGGCCGTCTGCCGCCAGCTCGGCCTTTCGGCGGCCACGTTCCTTAACGCGGCGGACTAGGACGAAGGGTCGGCCGCCAAGGACGGCCGGCATCATCCGACCTTGTGCGCCCCTGGCGCATCTGAAGGAGGTGTATTTATGGCAGCTTTAACGTCTGACAGGAACACGGAATACAGCCTGGGCGATCTGCTCTCGATCCCCGTAGCGGCTGAGACGCACATCTTCGCCGGCTCCCTGGTCTGCAGCGATGCGGACGGGTATGCCGTGCCGGCGGCCGACACGGCGGGGCTGGTCTTCGAAGGCGTGGCGACCGCCCAGGCGGACAACCGGACCGGCGAGGCAGGCGATCTCAGCGTCGTCGTGAGGCGTCGAGGCCGGTACCGGCTCGACTGCGCCTCGGGCCTGGACCAGTCCGCCCTCAGCGCGAAGGTCTACGCCTACGACGACCATACCGTGGCCGCGGCCGACGACGTCACCAACGACGTCCTGGTGGGGGTCATTGACAAGGTCGAGGGCGCCGGCGACTGCTGGGTGTCCATTGACGAGGCGGCGCTGGCCGGCAAGAGCTGGAGCGCGGCCACGACGACGACTGCGGGAGCCTAGTCCCTCGGGGCGGGTCCCGTGCACCGTGGCGTTCAGTCGCCGTACGGCGACTAAAGTGCACTCTTGACGGAGGTTTGAAGGATGGAGATCACGCAGGGAAACCTTGAGGCGGTGTTCACCGGCCTCAAAGCGACGTTCAGTGAGGCCGTCCAATCGACGGAGAACGAGCAGATACAGCGGCTGATGGAAGTTGTGCCCAGCACCAGCGGCACGGAGAAGTACCCCGTGGCCACGCTGCTGGGCGACCTGGAAGAGGTGCTCGATGAGGTGACCATCACCAGCATCGGCGCCTTCGTGCAGAGCGTGCCCAACAGGACGTTCGCGCGGATAGTGCAGGTCCATCGCAACGACATCGCCGACGACAACATCGGCGTCTACAGGCCCGGCGTGCGGCAACTGGGCCGCCGCGCCGCTCTGTACCCGCTGCGGTTGGCCGCCGAGGTGCTGCTGGCCGGGTTTGCCGACCAGTGGATAGACGGCACGACCGTCTTCAGCGCCAACCACGAGTGGGTGGGAGGGCTGAGCTGGGCGAACCGCAGCGACGTCGCGTTGACGGCCGACAACTTCGAGTCGGCAGCCACCGCGCTGGAAATGCGCACGGGTCCCGACGGGGCGCCGCTGGGTCTGCAGCCCGACTTGCTCGTGTGCGGGCCGGCCAACAGGGCGGCCGCCCAGGGCATCCTCGATATCCAGTACCTCGAGGGCGGCGAGTCCAACCCGAACTATAAGAAGTGCGACCTGCTGGTGCTGAGCCGCTTCGGCTCCAACCAGGCGTGGTTCGTGGTGGACAGCGATCCTGTCAGGCCGATGGTCCTGCAGGACCGCGAGGGCCCGGAGTTCACGGCCAAGGACGACCCCGACGACGAGGACGCCTTCTACCGCGAGCGCTATGCCTACAAGGGGCGCCGTCGCTGTGCGGTGGCCATCCTGGCGCCCTGGCTGGTGCAGGCCAGCGCCGGCGCATAGCGGCAGCCCGGTGGAAACGCGGGGAGACTTCCCATGAAGGAGCCCGGCCCGCCGCAGCTCTTGGAGCGCCAGCGGGCAGGGCCATCCCCGCGAGAAGGACAGACGGCAGACCGGAGGCTGGAGGCTGGAGGTAAGGCCCTGCAGCCTACGGCCTGCGGCCTACAGCCTGCTATCGTTCGGAGGACGACATGGCCTATTGCACCTACCAGGACATTGAAACGAGGTTGAGCGAAGCGGACCTCGCCGCGCTGGCCGACTACGACGGCGACGGCCAGCCCGACGAGACCGTTGTGGAGCAGGCGATCCGCAGCGCCGAGGCCCTGATTGACAGTTACCTCGGCGTCAGATTCTCGGTGCCCGTCAGTGCGCCCGGCGACGGATGCCCGGACGTGCTCACGGCGCGCGCCGTGAACCTGGCGGTTTACTTCCTTCGCCTGGGACGGGACAGCGTCACCGAGGACGTGCGCGCTCAATATGAGGACGACATCGCCTGGTTGAAGGAAGTGGTGGCCGGGTCGGTGTCCCTCGGCGTTGAGCCTGCGCCCGACCCCAGCGAGGGCGCCCCGACCGTGCGCTACCAGACCCAGGAGAGGCTGTTCGGCCGGGACGAGCCGCTCTGACCCGGCGCCGGCCCGCAGTCGCAGGGCTCGGTCGCCGTACGGCGACCAAGCTTCGGGCCGGGAGGACGGCATTCGCCGCAGAGATCTGAGGTGATCGCACAGTGAGCAATTTCTTCACAGACGGGCGCCTGGGCTTGATAGCCGCCCTGCAAGGCGACGCGGAGATAGGCAACCGCGTCAAGACGTACTTCGACTTCGGTCCGGGCTTGAGCCGCCGCTACAACCTGGAGCCCGCCGTCTGCCCCGCCCTCAGCGTGGCGCCGGTCGAAGGCGCGGAGACTCACATCGCCAACGTCGAGCGGGAGATCCCGCAGGTGCTGCGCGTCACGGTGGCCACCGACGGCCAGGACGTCCAGCCCTGCGAAGAACTCGTCGCGCTGGTGCTCCAGCGCATACACGCCTGTGACGAGACGCGGCTCGGCCTGGCGTCCGACGGCATGACGGGCCTGCGGGTGCGCGGGATATCCTGGGCGGCCCGGCCGCGGGAGGAAGGGGCTCGCCTCATCTGGACGGCGTCCATCGAAGTCGAGTTGCTCTGGCGGGTTCTGTAAGGGCAGGTGCGTGCTGTGGTCTGCGTTCCGATCGAACACCGAGGGAGATAGCAATGACCGGACCGGCCGGGAAATGGCACGGCGCTCGGGAACGGCATCTGCGGATATGCCGGGAGGAGTCCTGGGGGTGCTGCCCTGAGGAGCCCTCCTGGTCCGTCGTGCCGGTCTTCGGGGACGGCTACAAGCTGAAGGCGGCTAACCCGCACTTCCGCCCGGCGACGCAGTTCGGCGGCTGGAAACGGTCGGTCCACATCAGTCACCTCCAGATCGTGACCGGGAGGTTCGTCACATTGCCGTGGCCGCAGGTGACCGGCCTTCTGCTGGAAATGGCGCTGGACCGCGAGGCCGGCGCGCTGCCCAGCTACTGCATGGACTACTGCACGCCGGCCGACCCGCGGCGGCACCTGGGCGTGATGGTGGACGACCTGGACGTCATCGCTTCTGCGGCCGGCCGGGATGTTGAGTTCCGGTTCGCGCTGCAGGCCGCTGCCGAGGAAGCGAACGCGGGGCTGACGGAGAACGACTTCGACTACTCCGGCATCAGTCCTGTGCCCTTCATGTTCGACCGGGCGGCACTGAAGCTGGACGGCACTCCGGTGACCGGCGTCGAGCAGTTCACGCTGAGGGTGAAGAACAGCCTGGCGGAGGGGCCCAACAGGGGAGGCACCGTCGCGTTCCTGCTTGCCGGGCAGCGCGCCGTCAGCCTGGAGATGAGGAAGCTGGACGACGGCGACGCTTTCAACGCCGCCGTGCGCACCGGGGGCGTCATCGGTTTTGAGGCGACGCTCCTCCACCCGGAGGGATATTGCCTTTGCCTGGAACTGCCCGTGCTTCATCCCGAGGGTGGCGAAGAAGATGCGGAGCCGGGCCGGCTTGCACGGGCTTCGCTGCGCATGGAAGCGGGCACCGACGGCGAAGGCAACGACATCTCCTACACACTGGACCTCGGGGCCTGACGCAGACAGGAGAAGAAGGCGCATGAGAGAAATCGGAACATCCTTCGATGCGGACCTTGAGCGCGTCCGCGACGCCTACCAGAAGGCGGCCGAACAACTCGGTCGCGAGCAGCACGCTCTGGGCACGCTTCACAAGATACTGGTTGATTTCTCGGAGGAGAACCTGCGGTTCCACCAGCACAACCTGGCGATCCTGGAACAGATGAAAAGGGACGTGAAACGCCTCCAGCGACAGATGAGGCGGCTGTCAACGGCGAAGGCTTGACAGCAGACGGCAGGCAGCAGGCAGCAGATAGCTACTGACGGCTGATGGCTGAATGCCGACTGCTGTCCTCCAGAGGAGGACAATGGCTGAAGGTTACTTCAACGATGGCGTCGTGGACATGGAGCTGGGCGCGCACGTGTTCGGCACGCCCACCGTCTACCGCCGCAACCTGCGCCTGACGCCGCACGGCGAATCCGCCGCCATCCTGGACAGCGGCGGGGGCGTCATCGAGCTGCGCCTGACGGGCCAGCGGCTGCGGGCGAACCTGGGCGACGCCGAGCGCTACATCTACGAGCACCTGCGCGCGTTGGCGCGGCGCGGGCCGGGCACCGTGGGGTTCGAGGACAACCGGGGTCAGCGCACCACCTTCGGGGGCAGCGTCTGCGTCGGCGCCATCGGCGAGGTGCACGGGTTCCGGTTCGCCGACGTGCAGATGGAGTTCCTCAGCCCGGAGAAATCCGTGGAGCCGTGGCCGGCCGCTGTGCCGGCGGCGCCGCCCACCTACGCGGGGACCTCGACGGCACAGGACTACGCGGCCGGCGGCGTGACGCTGGGCACGCACCCGTCGGAGATGCGCATCGAGATGCGGCGCGACTATCCGCTGCGCGAGATCCCGAGGGCGCGCGGGGCGCGGTCGCGCGGGCCGACGCGGGGGGCGGAGTTGCGCTTCGTCGTCTCGGCGGCGGCAGTGGTGCCGCCCCAGAACCTGGCCCGCTACCTGGAGGACCTGGTGCGGCAGATCGGGCCCCGCGCCGTGGACCTGACGGGCAACGGCAACACCTTCGAGGGCGTGCTGCTGGAGAGCGTGCGCCCCGTGCACACCGACGAGCGGCATACGCTGTTCGAGGCGGAGTTCGTAATGCCGGTCGCCGAGGGACCCCTCGCCAGCGCCGGGCCTATGACGTCCACGGCGGGCGCGGAGGAACCGACGACGCCGGCACCCACAACCACCACTGCCGCTTCGACGACTTCACAGGCTCCCCCCTCGACAAGCTCGGGGCAAGCTT
>DAOVRD010000116.1 GCA_030628375.1 Planctomycetota bacterium | reverse complement strand
TGGGTAGCGCGGCCGGCCGGGGCGCGTCTGGCCGCGCCGGTTCTCACATCAGCTCCGCGTCCGGACGGTCGCTGATGAACATGTGCCCGGGAGTGTGCGTGATGACCAGGTCAATCGCCCCCGCCTGCATGGCGTGCACTGCGGCAACCTGGCTGGTCACGCCGCACGCCCAGAACACGGGGACCTCGTCCCCCCGGATCGAGACTGCATCCCCCCAGTCGGGCCGTGCGAGATCCCGGATGCCCAGTCCCGACGGGTCCCCGTGATGAAGGGGGGCGCCGTGGGCCCACGCGTAGGGGCGCGTGATCTCGTACACTTCCTGCACGCGGGCGCGGGGGATCGGCCGCATGGTGACAACGAGAGGCCCGGCGAACGGCGGCACGGGTTCCGTCTGGAGCGTGGTGCGGTACACCGGCACTATCCCGCCCTCCTCGACGTGCCGGGGCACGAGGCCGGCACGAGTCAGCGCCTCCTCAAAGCTGAAACTGCACCCCAGCAGGAAGGCCGTGTGATCCTCGCGGTAGAGCCCGGACACGTCGAGCACGTCCTCGTGCGTTCCGTCGGGGGCACGGAGGCGATAGCGCGGCAAGTCCGTGCGAACGTCGGCACCGGCGGCCAGCCTGCGGGTGAGCGGATCTCCGGCTCCCAGCCGCTCCAGCAGGGGGCACGGGCGGGGGTTCGCGCGGCAGTAGGCCTCGAACCGGTCCGCTGCACGTGCAGGGAGCACGACGAGGTTAGCCTGCACCCGCCCGGCGGCAATGCCGGCCGTCGGCCCCGAGTAGCGGCCCTGTCGGAAGATTCGGCGCGCCGTCCGGGGCTCCATCCGGGCCCATTCCGCCGGGGACGGGTTGTAGCCGCCGCCCCCCGGCGTCTCCACGATCAACACGTCCTGTGCGCGCACCTCCAGAGCGACCTTGCCCGGCAGCTCACGGACGTCTTGACCGCGCCGGAGTGCATTGCGGCCGCGCCGCCCGCAGTCGGCACCGTGGGCGCCGTACGGCGCGCGCCGGCGCCGCTCGCTGAGCACCGCAGCGCTCATGGGTTCCAGGAACTCGATCTCACGCCGCACACCATCGCCGCCGCGCCACACCCCCCCACCTCCCGAGCCTCGCCGCACCTCGAAGGCACGCAAGAGGACGGGATAGCGGCGCTCGATGACCTCCGGATCGGTTATGCGCGTGTTGGTCATGTGAGTGTGGACGGCGCTTGCTCCATCGAAGCCCAGGCCCGCGCCGGCGCCGCCACAGACCGTCTCGTAGTAGGCGAAGCGTTCGGTGCCGAACGTTATGTTGTTCATAGTGCCCTGGGAGGCGCCGAGCTTTCCGAGGGCGCCGTAGATGACGTCGGCAATGCGCATGGACGTCTCGACGTTGCCGCCGGCCACGGCGGCCGGCGGCCGCGGATTGAGCAGCGACCCCGGCGGGACGGTGATGGTTATCGGCGCCAGGCAGCCGGCATTAAGCGGCACGGGGCGAGGAATGAGCGTGCGGAAGACGTAGAGCACTGCGGCGGTGACCACCGCGTGCGGAGCGTTCAAGTTGCCGGGAAGCTGGGGGTCGGTGCCCGTGAAGTCCACGTGCGCGCGATCCCCGCCAATGGAGACGGCCACCGCGATGCGCGAGCCGTCGTCCAGGAAGTCCACGAACTCATACCGGCCGTCGGGCAGTTCCGAGAGCACCGCCCGCATGGCTTCCTCCGCATTAGCCCGCACGTGGCCCATATAGGCGTGGACGACGCCCAGGCCGTAGCGCTCGACCAGTTCCTGCAAGAGGCGCACGCCGCACGCGTTCGCAGCAAGGGCGGCACGCAGGTCGCTGAGCCGCTCCGCGATGTCACGGACCGGGTGTTCGCCGCCCTGGAGCAGCGCAACGGTCTCGGCCTCTCGGAAGCGGCCCCCGCGAACGAGCAGGAAGTCGTGGATCAGGACCCCCTCCTCGGCTATCGTGCGGGAGAACGGGGGCATGGATCCCGGCGTCACGCCGCCCACGTCGGTGTTGTGAGCGCGGCTGGCGACGAAGAACATGCGTTCGCCCGACTGCTCGATCACCGGCGTGACGACCGTGATGTCCGGCAGATGCGATCCGCCGTGGTAGGGATCATTGGTAGCGTAGGCGTCCCCCGGCTGCATCGCATCGCCGCGCGCAGCGATCAACGACTGCACGCTCTCTCCCATCGCACCCAGGTGAACGGGGATGTGGCACGCGTTGGCCACCAGTTCGCCGGCCGTGTCGAAGACGGCGCAGGAGAAGTCCAGCCGCTCCTTGATGTTCGTCGAGAAGCTGACCTTCCGCAGCGTGATGCCCATCTGCTCCGCGACGGACATGAAGAGGTTGTTGAACACCTCCAGCAGGACCGCATCGCGCGCCGTGCTCACGCGCCGTCGCCGCGGCAGAGAGGCCCGGGCTTCCATCACCAGATGACGGCGCTCGTTGACCCGCACTCGCCAGCCCGGATCGACAACGACCGTCGAGACGTCTTCAACGATCAGGGCCGGCCCACTGAGATGCGCCCCCGGCTCAAGGTCTGCACGCCCATACACCGGCGTGCGCGTCGCCTCAAGTCGCCTCTCGCCGTCCGCATTGACCACGTCAAAGTGGACCAGCACCTCCTCCACCACCAGAGACGCATCAACCTCGTGGGGATCGGCCCGGGCGGCCGGCTCGTCCGGCTTGGCGGTCTCGCCGAAGGTCTCGACGCGAAGATTGACGACCTCGACGGGATGCCGGGGCTTGACGAAGCCGAACAGTTGCCGGTGCAGCTTCTCGAAGCTCTCCCGCGGCTCGCAGTCGGGGCCGACGGGGACGTTCAGGTAGTCCTCCACGCCCTTATAGCGGAGATCGAGCGAGCGAGTGTGTCCGACCCGCCTGCGGGGGATGCCCTGGGCCCGGACCGCCTTCAGGGCGGCGGCCTCCAATGCTTCGAAGCGCGGCGCAAGGCGCAGGAGCACCTGCCCATCGTATGGCTGGAGAACGGACTGCACGTCGGTCCGGATGACGTCCGCCAGACCCATGCCGTAGGCGCTCAGGACCCCGCCCAGGGGGTGGAGCAAGATCGTCCGAATGCCCAGGGCCCCGGCAATGGCGCAGGCGTGCTGAGGCCCGGCCCCGCCGAAGCAGACCAGCGCATACTCGCGCACGTCGTACCCCCGTGCCACGCTTATCTCGCGGATCGCCCTGACCATGTTCTCATTCGCGACGCGCAGGAACCCGGCCGCGAGCCCTTCTGCGGACATCGCGTGCCCGGACACCGCGCCGACGTGCTCGGCCAACTCCGACATGGCCCTCCGCGACGCCTGGACGTCCAGCGGCCGGTCCCCCGACGGACCAAAGCAGGCGGGGAAGTAGCCGGGCTGTATCCGGCCCAGGACGGCGTTGGCGTCCGTCACTGCCAGTGGACCCCCACGCCGGTAGCAGGCCGGGCCGGGTTCGGCGCCTGCACTCTGAGGCCCGACCCGCAGCCTGCCGTCCTGGAAACGAAGCACCGAGCCGCCGCCGGCCGCCACTGTCACGATGTTCAGCATCGGCGCCTGGATGCGCACCCCCGCGACGGTCGTCTCGAACACGCGCTCATAGCTGCCGTCATATCGGCTCACGTCGGTGGAGGTGCCCCCCATGTCGAAACCGATGACCTCGTCGAAGCCGGCCAGCAGCGCCACACGCGCGCATGCCACAACCCCCCCGGCCGGGCCGGAGAAGATGGCGTCCTTGCCCATGAACTGGTCGGCGTCAGCCAGGCCCCCGTGAGACTGCATGAACTTCAGGTCAGCGGCGGGCCCCAGCGTCTGGCGGACGCGGGCCACGTACCGGCGAAGCACGGGGGTAAGGTACGCATCCACTGCGGTCGTGTCACCACGGGCTACCGCCTTGATCTCGCCCGCCACCTGATGGCTCAAGCCGACGTGAGGGAAGCCCACTTCCCGCGCCACGTCCCCCACGACACGCTCATGCTCCGGGTAGGCATAGCTGTGCAGAAGGACGACGGCAAGCGAACGGATGCCGCGCGCGTAGACCTCCTCCAGTTGCGCGCGCAGCCCGTCCAGGTCGGGCCGCTGGCGGACCGTGCCGTCGGCAAGCGTTCGCTCGTCCACTTCGATCACTTCCGCCAGCAGCGGCTCGGGCTTCTTTATCTCCAGGGCGAATATGTCCGGTCGGTTCTGATAGCCGATCCGGAGCAGATCGGCAAAGCCACGCGTTACGACGAGGCACACGGGCACGCCCCGGCGTTCCAGCAAGGCATTCGTGGCGACGGTGGTGCCCATTCTGACGGTGCGGACGCGCCCGCCCGGGATGGGGCCCGCCCCCGGCGGCACCCCCAGGAGTTCCCGCATGGCTTGCAGGCCGGCGTCGTCGTAGCGCCCCGGGTTGTCGCTGAGGAGTTTGCGGACATGGAGCCGACCGCGAGGGTCTCGCGCCACCACGTCCGTGAACGTGCCGCCCCGATCAATCCAAAAATCCCAGCGTTCCCCTGGTGCCATCCGCCACTCCGAGAACGGCGCAGGCTGAGAGGCGCGGATTCTACCACGCCGGGCGAGGACCGTAAAGCCGGCCGGACCGACGGCCGGCAGCGGCGACCCGCCCGTTTCAAGCGGCACGTCCAGGCGGATCGTAACTTGACGCACCGCCGCACTTCAGTTGTGATGGGGCCAGTTCACAGTATGGCCGGAGCGATACGTCCGCAGAACTCCGAGGGGAGTCTACGCGCCATTGACGCCGAACTGACGGCCCAGGTCAAGGGCTACGCAACGGAAGAGCTGCACGCCGACCTCGTCGGCATCGCGAACATCGAGCGCTTCGAGCACGCGCCCGCGCGGATGAGTCCCCAGGGCATCATGCCGGCCGCCAGGTCGGTGATCGCGATGGCCGTGCACCATCCCGACGCCTGTGTCGAGATGGGCGGGATGGCGCACCCGCAGGAGATGGGTCCCTACAGGATCCAGATCCCGATGAACTTCCGCCTGGACGAAATGAGCTACCGCATGGCCCTGTTCCTCGAACGCGGGGGCCGCCGCGCCGTTCCCATCGCGGCCAGCAACATCTGGCGCTACAGGGGATACAAGGACCTGACCGCGCATTTCGCTCCGGACCTATCCCACAGGCATGTCGCCGTGGCAGCCGGGCTGGCCGAATTCGGCTACAGCGGGTTGGCCATCACACCGGAGTACGGCGCGCGCCAGCGCTACGTCACGGTGATCACCGACGCCGAGCTGACGCCTTCGCGGCTGCTGGAGCCCGGGTCCGTCTGCGACAACTGCATGCTGTGCGCCGAACACTGCATGGCGGCCGCCCTGACGAAGGAACTCGACGGCTGGAACGTCGTGAAGATAGAGGATAAGGAATACCGCTACGTCAAGAAGAACCTGTGGCGGTGCGCCTGGGGAGAGCACTTTGGGCTCGACCTGGACCTGGACATCCCGGACAAGGTCACCGAGGACGTCATCCTCGAAGCTGTAAAGCGGCTTGGCACTCGCGGCGGCGCGATGGGCAGTTGCCTCCGATACTGCCTGCCCGAGAGCCGACGCCGGTTCGATCCCGAGTACACGAACGCTCCTCGGCGCAAGCGTGACGTTCATCCGGGTCAAAGCGCGGCGGGCCGCCGGCTCGTTGAGCTGGCGCGAGCGTGCGCAGCGCGCCAGGGCGTGGACTTCCTCGTGGTCCCTCCGGTGGAGCAGCTCGCCGCCGAAGGGGTTGATCTGAAGGCGTTCCTGCCGGACGCAGAGTCCGTCGTCAGCGTCGGCCTCTCGGGCGCGATGGCTACGGGCGAGCCGTCGCCAGGACCTGCGCCCGCGGCGCGGAACGCAGCATGGGTCCGGGACTACGTCCTCGTGCAGGCCGCCTACGATATCGCTCGCCTGTTGGAGCAGCACGGACACAGCGCCGTGACCTTGACGGACTTCCCGGAGTCCACGTTGCACAAACTGCTCGACGGCACCAAGGCCGGCGACGGTGTCAGGACGAGAACGGTCGTCACCAGTGCCGCGCTCCCGCCTACCGGGCTGCGGCGGCCTGCGTCGGCCCCCTCGCCTGCCCGGAGCCCGCAGGAGCTCCGTGCGCGGATCGAGCGGAGACTGCTGGTCGAGATGGGGGCGGACCTTGTCGGCGTTGCGCCGGCCCAGCGGCTCGACGATCTGGCCGCGGCACTTGCGCCGGCGTTCGACGGCGAGCGGTACTTCGACGTGCACGATCACGCCAGGTCCTTTGAGGTCGCGGAGCCCGAGGCGCAGCCGGCGAGGCGCAAGGTGCTCAAGGCCACGGACTACCTGGCAGAGGCGCGGTCCGTCGTGGTCATCGGACTGCGGCTCCCCCGAGCGACCGTGGAACGCACGGCCCGCCCGCCCGCAGACGCAGTGGGCCCCTATGCCTTCGCGCAGTACGAGGCGACGCGCCTCCTGTCGCTGATGGCTTTCCGAACGGCCAGCGTTCTTCGAGACCATGGGTATCGGTCAACCTGGACGTTCGACCTCACGGGCACGTCTTCGGTGGTGGGCAACCCCCGGGGTGAGCAGCCCGACGCCTTTTCCAACCGCTTCGCGGCGGTCGCCGCCGGGCTCGGACGGCTCTCCAAGTGCGGCTTCGTGGTCACGGAGGCCCACGGCGCCAACACGCGGTTCGTAGCTCTCGTAACGGACGCCGAGTTGCCTCACGACGAGCCCCGCGGGGACGACGCGCGCGTCAAAGCCTGCGAGTCCTGCGACCGCTGCGTCGAAGCCTGTCCCACCGACGCGTTCGCGGAAGAGATCCGCGTGCGGATCGGGCCGATCGAGGAGCGCTTCCGCCGCATCGTGCGGGCACGTTGCGACTGGGCGAAACGCTACTCCCTGATCGGCGAGGAGGGCAACAAGTACATGGGATGGGACCTCGACGTCCCGGCCCCGGAACAGATCACCAAGCGGGCGCTGGAACACGCTATCAAGAAGACCCCGCCCGTCCTGGGGCATCTTCCATGCAACTTCGAAAGGTGCGTGATGTCCTGTCCCCTCTGCCGGCCGCAGTTGGACGGGCGGGGATAGCACGCGCCGCAACCAGGCTAGCAATGAACGAAGGGAGACAACGGCATGAAGCTCTCGCGCGACCGAATCCTCCAGAACCACCTTCGCCTCCAGGAGGCGATGGGAGATGAAGGCCAGTTCTGCCGCCTCGTGGACGACCGCGAGGTGGCGGACCGTGCCGTGGAAGGGGTCGTCACTTTCCGTCATCTCGGCCTGAAGTATACGCAGGTCGGGCGGAAGCAGATTGACTGGAGCGGGCCGCAGCACAATCACCAGGAGTGGCGCGCCCAACTCAACCGCTTCTTCCAACTTCCCGCCCTGGCGGCTGCCTGGCAGCAAACCGCCCGGCAGCAATACGCCGAAGCGGCACGGGACTACATCGCGGACTGGATCCGCGCCCACCCCGCCCGGCATGACTGGGCCCTCGCCACCTATGACAACACCCTGAACCTCAGCATCCGGATGCTCCACTGGTTCACGGTGCTGCCGGCGCTGGTTGACAGTGCGGCGTTCGATGACGAGACGGTGGACGGAATGCTGGAGTCGGCACAGGTCCAGCTCGACTACCTGTCCGAGCATCTGGCCTCGCGCATGAACTGGCGCATCGCGCACGCAGATTCTCTCCTTACGAGTGGACTGTGGCTCGACGGCCTGCCGGGGGCGGCGCGCTGGCAGAAGCTGGGCGTGGACGTGCTCAACGACGCCTTCCATCGGCAGGTGCTGCCGGACGGCGCGCACATGGAACGCAACCCGAGCTACCACGGATGGATGACGCGAGTCTTCCAGAAGTACTGGCGCATCGCCAGGGCAATGCCGGAGCTGGCCCTGGCGATGCAGACCGAACCGATTGCGCGCATGCACGACTATGCGGTGGGCACCACGCGCCCGAACGGCGCGCTCAACGCCATGCACGACTGCAGGGGCCGCCGCACGGGCATGCAGCCCAACCAGGCGCTGGAAGACCGGGCAGCCTTCCGCCGGGAAGCCGGTCTGCCGGACGAGCTTCCGCCAACGTCGCAGTTCTTCGCCCAGGCGGGGCAGGCGCTCCTGCGGGACGGCTGGGGCGAGGACGCCACCTACGTGACCTTCGACGCCACGCCCTGGGGCCTGGCCCACTGCCATTTCAGCCGCAACGCCGTGCAACTGCACGCCGGCGGGCGGTCGCTCGTGGTGGACCCCGGCAGTCTCACCTACGAGGCCAGCGACCCGTTCTGCGCCTACGGCAAGTCCACGCGCGCCCACAGCACCGTGAACCTGAACGGCTGGAACCAGTCCGAGGCCGATCCCGAGACGCGGTTCGACAGCGTGCCGGGCTACGACCTGGTCGCGTCCCGCTATGAGGGCGGCTATTGGCAGAACTCCTTTACGTGGCGCTTTGCGCCCGACCACGGCAGAGGCTTGTTCGCCCCGCACCACCGGACGCTGCTGTGGGTCCGGGGGCGCTGCATCGTGGTGCTCGACCACATCCAGCACGACTATGCGGAGGCACCTCCATTCCTGGAAGTGAACTGGCAGGTCTGCGAGGGAAGCGTGGCGGCCGACGCGGAAGGCGCCTGGGCAAGGACGTGCCACGAGGACGCGAACGTCCTCCTGCTGTTCCCCCTCAAGCCCGCGGGCACGGTTCTGAGTGTGCACGAGGGGGAGAGCGATCCCCTGCGCGGATGGGTGCCAGGCGAGACGCAGTACTCCCCCGCGCCGCAGGTCTGCCAGCTCCTCGACCCGTTTCCCGCCGGCTGGGCGAACGTCGCCACTGTCTTGATACCGTTTCAGGGCAGCGAAGTGCCCGAAGTGACGGCCGAGGCCGGCACGCGCGCGGGGGTGAGCGAACTCGTCCTCCGATGGGGCGACGGTTCATCGGACGAGGTGTTCTGGACCGGCTGCCTGTTCACCGCGATTGGCGAGCGCGAGGAGTTCGAGACGGACGGTTCGCTCGTCCACCTTGCGAAAGGTCCCGACGGCGCCGTGTTGAAGGGCCTTGCGGTGGACGCGACGTACGTCAGGCCGTTCGCGCCGGAGGTCCGCGCCGCGCCGGAGACGTTCGCCATCGCGCCGCAGCAAGCGCCCTGAACTCCAATTCATAATTGCCGTCACGTCGGGCGTGTTTCATATCCGCCTTCATCCCTGGCCGCCGTACGGCGGCCGTGCAAATCCGTGTCTGACAGTCGTGACGCCGGTCCGTCCAGGTTCCCGCCCTGGTCGTCCACGTGCGCCCCAGGTGAGTCCGGCCCTGGTGATTTGTCGGGTTCGAGTCTCGGCTGCGGGAAGACTCCGAAACAATAGACTATCCGTGCAGGACGTGCAAATACACCATGCTCCCACAATGCATCAGCGTAGTCACTGCGAGCCACCACAATAATACCCTCTTGGCACGCCGAACCTGCTTGGCAGTACGAATACGAAGCCATCTCTTCGGCCACATACCCAACAGCGGCACAAACTCCATGTATTGTACTGTTACCCACCCGAAAGCGGGAACCATAAACCATAGCGACATTGTGATACCGAATTCCTGGAGTTTCTTCAGCACATCTGACTGTACTGCAAATGCCCGCTCAGCAGTCCCGGCAAGGATTGGCGACGCTGCCGCCGCGGTTCCGGCCACATGGGCAACAACGACGAGGAGAATCCAGTAGGGCCACAGACGCCCTTTGGGGGCCTCTTCTTCAGGGAGCCAGCTCTTCCCAGCAGCAACACACCAGAGGACGAGAAGCTCCCACAAGACAACAGCGCCCGTCAAGACAACAGACCCCTCAAAAAGGCCAGGCGGCCAAAGTGCATCCATGATCGATTATGCCTCCAAGGTTCTCCCAACCCGCCGCGTCGGGAGGGCGCGAGCCAGAGCCGTTTTGCGGATCGTGCCACGGATGCATTCGCAAGGCCTGCCAGAAGCCGGCAGGCAAACGGCACCGGGACACGGATCAACACGGATTCTCAGCGATCAAATACCTTCCGCCTGGCACTACAACGTTAAGCCACCACAGAGGGGCGAACTCAGAGGCAGCAAGTAGTCCGCCTATCCGTCTGGCGGAAAGCGCCCTGAACTCCAATTCATAATTGCCGTCGCGTCCACCGGGTAGTCGCGCAGGGATTGCCAGGCCTCGATCATGGCCTCAACGTTGGCCCAGACACGCTCGTTGTCCTCCCGGATGTTCGTCACGGGGGCAAGGATGAGGCCCCCGCCGGGAGCCAGAATCGAGATGGCGTCCCGCACCTGCTTTCTGACATCGTCCGGCGTGCCGCATTCCACAGTGAGGTAGCCGCAGACGCCCCCCCACAAGCACATCCTGCCGACGGCCTTCTGCTTCAGGACGCGGAAGTCCATCGTCCTGTCCTGCGCGGGGTCTACGCCGAGCAGCACGTCCACGCCCGCGTCCATCATCATGTCCAGCAGCGGCATCGAAGCGCAGCTCATGATGTAGCCGAATCGCGCGCCGGCCTGATGCACCAGCTCGGCCTCCCGCCTGAGGCTCGGCAAGATGAACTCGCGGTACTGAGGGGGCGCCCAGAAATCGGCGGTCTCGTACCACCCGCGCCGAATGAAGACGTCCACGCCCTGCTCGAGGACCGGCGCCATGCGCCGTACGTTCCACTCCTCGATGATGGCCAGCACCTGGCGGACGAAATCCGGATTGTCGAGCGTCAGCATCATGAGTTCCTGCAAACCGCAGAGCCAGCAGGCCGCGTCGCCCCCCATGCCGACGTCCCCGGTGACCAGCAGCCCGCGCCGGGCGGCCCATTCCTTCGCGCGCCGTGCGGACTGCCGGAGCGCGGCGATGTCATCGTCCGTGGGAGCCGCCAGCAGATAGCGCAGCGCGTCCAGGTTGTCGTCCGGGGTCACCAGGAACTTCCGCGACCGGGGAATCAGGTAGTCATCGAAGAACGGCACGTGGTCGCCCGACTGCCAGTCCTCACTCTTGTTCACCGCAGTGCGGAGCTGCCCCGCCGGGGTGTCGTAGACCTTGTGCAGGATGGGATAAGGCTGGTCCGGATCGTCTTCGCGCCATTCCCTGGTCGTCACGCGGGAGTCGTGGCGCACCGGCGGCGTGGATATGTTCACGGCCGCGTCCAGGCCCATTTCGAGCTGTCTGTCCACGTACTCGAACTGATCCTTGCACCTGTGACGCAGTGCCTGGAAGGCGCTGAAACAGCACGGCACGTAGTCGGCCTCCCGGCATTCCAGCGCTGCCAGCATCCGCTCACGCGATGATGGGTGCTCCGCCATATGCGTTCCCTCCCTCCGCAGACCGTTCCATGCCGGCACAGCGATCCGGCCTCCTGCCCTTGTGCAGCCCTGCGGGCCCATGGGCGGGCGCCATTATGAAGTCCGGCGACGCGCGCGTCAAGCATGGCAAACGCCGGACCCGCAGCGCCGCGCATACTTGACAAACCTCGAACGGCGGCCTTAACCTTCAGCGTGTGGAAGGCACGCGGGATCGGCGTATTCTTGCAGAGGGGGGCTTCCCATGGTCTCGGGAATACTGGAAGAGATGACCCTGGAGGACGTGA
>DAOVRD010000040.1 GCA_030628375.1 Planctomycetota bacterium | reverse complement strand
TCCTGTGGCTGGCCGGACTCAATTGCTTTCCTGCCCGGGCATTCCGGGCAGGGATCCGTGCGTTCCTGCCATATCTCGTAACAGTGGCGTCCGACCAGCTCCCCGCGGGTGGCGCCGGCAGACTCGCAAGCCGCGGCGTTCGGCCACAGGACCGTCAACGATGCATCCTGTAGCACGACACGCTCCGTCTGGGCGTCCAGGATGCTGGTTTTGAGCAGCTCGGCGTTCCGCAGTGCCTCTTCCGCGCGCTTGCGCTCGGTGATCTCGGCCTTAAGCGCCTGGTTAGCTTCGCTGAGCTCCTCGGTGCGCTCGGCCAGCTCCCGAACCATCCGGGCTCGCTCTTGTTCCAGGAAGTGCCTGTTGCGCACATAGCGGATGCTGCGTTCCAGCGGGCCGGGGCCGAGGTCGCTCTTGACCAGGTAATCGTGAGCGCCGGCCTTCATCGCTTCCACGGCTTTGGTCTCGTCGCCCGCGCCGGTTACGACGATGACGGGCGTATCCAACCCCTCGTCGCGAAGGCGCCCCAGCAGGTGCATCCCACTGCCGCGTTCCCCGAGTTCCAGGTCCAGAAAGATGAGATCGAACCGGTCGTCGGCCAGATGACACCTCGCTTCCTCTGCATCGCGAGCACGCGTGGCATCGAGCGCATAACGGGTCAACTGGCGTGCGTACCGGCAGAAGATGGCTACATCCTCATCGTCGTCTTCCACCAACAGGGCGCGGATGTTCTCTACTTCACTCACTTGTCCACCTCGCAGCCGTGTCAGGGTATCACCGCAATGCCCAGCCAGTACTGCCCGATGGTAATGACGGCTTGCAGGAACTTGCCGAACTCAACCGGCTTGGTGATGTACGTGTTGGCGCCCTTGTCGTAGCAGCCGACCACATCGGCCTTCTCGCTCGAGGTCGTAAGCACCACGACGGGGATGCGGTGGAGATCCGGGTCGTCCTTGATCAGCTTGAGGACGTCCCGTCCGTCCAGTCCGGGCAGGTTGAGGTCGAGCAGGATCAGGCCGGGGCGCGGCGCTTCGGCTGCGTCGGCGTAGCGGCCCCTGTGATGAAGGAACTCCATCGCTTCTTCACCGTCCCGGACGGCGTAAAGCGGGTTCGCGATCCTACCCTTTTGGAAGGCCCTCCGGGCAATCTCGATGTCCTCCGAGTCGTCCTCCACCAGCAGCACGGACGTCGTTTCGTCGTCTTCGTCGGGATTCATGGGTTTTCCTCCTCACCCTGGGACGCAACCGGCAGAGTAAAGGTGAACGTCGAGCCAATCCCCGGCTCGGACCGGAGCGAGATTCTGCCGCCGTGCCGCTGGATGATCTTCTTGCACAGGGCCAGCCCCACGCCGGCCCCCTCGTACTGTTCCGCCTGGTGCAGACGGCGGAATACTCCGAAGATCCTCTCAGAAAACCGCTTTTCGATGCCGATGCCGTTGTCGGCGATACTGAAGACCGCCTCGCCATCCCGCTCTCGGCCGCTGATGGTAACTCGTGGAGGTCGGTCGGGTGACCTGAACTTGAGGGCGTTGCCAATCAGGTTCTGGAGGAGCCGGCCCAACTGTACCCTGTCGGCCCTCACTCGCGGCAGGTCTTCCTGCACGGAGATGTCGGCCCCACATTCCCGAACTTGTTCGCTCAGGTCCTCAAGCACTTCGTTGATGACCGTGCGCAGCTCGACAGCCACCATCTCGCCTCCCTGCGTTTCCACGCGGGCAAGCGCCAGCAGGTGCTGGATGCGATCCTTCATTCGCAGTGACGCCTCTCGAATGGTGCGCAGATGCCGCAGGCTGTTTTCGGGTAGACACTCTGCGCAGTCCTCCACCAGGAACTCGGCGAAGGTGTTCATCTTCCGCAGCGGCTCCTGAAGGTCGTGTGAGACGGCGTACGTGAACTCCTGGAGGTCGCGGTTGGAGCGCTCGAACTCGGCGTTAAGCGACTCAAGCCTCTGGGCGTAGCGCTGAAGCTCCTGTTCCGCCCGCTTGCGCTGGGTGATGTCCCAGAAAATGCCCAGCAATCCGGTGATATTCCCCTGCCGATCTCTGACCGGCGTTTTCACGGTGTGGACCACCATCTGTTGCCCTTCATGAACATATGGCTCCTCAATATCGGTGGTTTCGCCTGAATCCATAACCCTTTTGTCATCTGCTCTGTATTTCTCAGCCAACCCTTCGGCGTGGAAATCGCAATCGGTCTTTCCCGCGATGTCCTCGGGCCTGATTCCCAGGTCTGCGGCGTAGTTCCGATTGCAGGACACGTAGACGGAGTTTGTGTCTTTCAGGAATATCCTTTGGGGCAGGTTCTCAACCAGCGTCCTGTACTTGGTCTCACTTGCACGGAGCGCTCCCTCGGCGCGCTTGCGGTCGGTGATCTCGCCTTTCAACTCCTCATTTGCCTGCGCGAGGTCGGCCGTCCGCTCGGCCACCCCCTGCTCCAGGGACGCATAGGACTCGGACAGCTTCGCCGCCATGCGGTTGAACTCGCCGGCCAACTGCCCGATCTCGTCGCCGGTCCTGATGTCGAGGCGGAAGTCAAGCTCGCCGCTGCCGATGCGTTCCGCGCCGGCGTGCAGGTCGTGTATGGGCTGAGAGATCCGCCGCGCGAGCAAATAGGCCCCCGCCAGGGCGGCCACAGTAAACAGCCCGCCAAACACGACAAGGGCCGACCTCAGCTTGGCCAGGGGGGCGAATGCCTCACTGGCGTCTATTTCGGCCAGGAGGCCCCATCCGATCTCGGGGACGTGGGCATGAACGCCAAGCACGCGCACCCCGCGGTAGCCAACGAACACCTTCGCCTCGTGTTCGTGTTTTTCGGCAAGCAAGCCCCGGCGCATTGCTACTACGTCCGCCAGACACGCGCGTGCGTTCTCGGTATCAACCTTCAGCTTGAGGAATGTATCCTCCGTGAACCTCGACGGCGTGATCATGAAGCCGTACTTGTTGATGAGATAGGTCTCGCCCGTCTCGCCCAGGCCGGTCCGGTCGCACGTGAGGGCGTTCAGTTCGTCCATATCAAGCCGCGCAACGAGGACGCCCAGAAGGCGGCCCCCCTCGTCGTCGAGGAGGGGAGCGGACATGGCAAGCGACGGCTGTCCCGGCGCTGTGGACACATAAGCATCCTTGACAAAGGGGCCTTCTCGCGCCCCCACAAAGTAGGCGTCCGTAGACCCATCCAGCCCGATGCGTTCGGGGGTAGTTGATGCGACGACCTCACCATCCCGGTCGAGGAGGAGCAACTCGCAGATGTCCTCGACTGGGTGGATGAAATCCAGAAGTCGCGTGTTCATGTCCTGCACGACGGCGGCCCGGTCCGCGGCGCCCGTCTCCAGGCTTCGCAGGCCGATCCTCAACACCCACGACGTCGCTGCCATTTCGATCATCTCTTCGTGCTCATGCAGAAATGTACCCACGTGGGCAGCGCGCGACTCGGCCGCCGACACAAGGTGGGACTCGATCTCGTTCCGAAGGGCGCCACCACCGATGCAAAAACCCAGGAAGCTCACTACAGACACAGTCGCAAGCACACAGACCGCGCCCGCCAGCATCAGTTTGGTGCCGATCCTCATCTTCATCTTGTCGGCGCCTCGCTGTCGTAGATGCTCCGAAGAGTGCCCGGGCTCAGGGCGCCTAGCGCCTGGGGCTTGTGAGGTATCCTTCCGTTGTTGTGCTTGATAAGGGCAATGGTGTCGAACACTTCATACAGCCGGCCCGGCTTGTCTTCAGTGCCGAAGTCCTCAAGCGCTTCTTCCCAGGTAGGCCAGTAGAGCCCGGCGGCCTGTTCTGCATACTGCTGCGGCGACAGGTCGAAGTGAGGCCCAATGATGCGGCTGGCCTCCTCAGGATTCGCCTTATAGAACTCGACAGCCCTGTACCAGCCGCGCACGAGCTTCCTGACCACTGCCGGATTCTCGCGCACGATCTGTTCCCTGACCGTGAGAATGTCAACGATGATTCCAGGGGCATCTCTGGAAGAGACCAGGATATGGGCACCGGGTCTGGCGATCGCCTTGCTCATCCATGGCTCGTAGGTGACCGCCGCATCTACCTCCCCGTCGAGAAACGCTTGTCCCGCCTTATCGGGGGACATAGGCACGATGGTGATGAGCTCCAGCGACAGGCCGACCTCGTGCAGCAGATATGAAAGGAAGATCTCGCCCACGTTGTCACGGGCCAGGGCGACCCTCCTGCCCATCAGGTCCGACAAGCTGTGAATATCCTCGGTCGCAACGATCGCATCTCCCCCCAGGGACAGGTCCACTTCCGCGACGGCCACCACGGGCGTGCCAACTGCTCTCTTGTTGACCAGCAGGCCAATGGTGGCGGCCTCGGCGTCGAGCATTCCCGCTTCGAAAGCGTCGCGCCGCGCGGCGTCCAGCTCCTCGTCCACGAAGACAAGCTCGAGACCTTCCTCGGCGAAGAAGCCCTTGTCCGCAGCCAGGTACAGAGGCCCGTATCCGACCCAGACCTGGAACGCGATCGTCAGGCGCTCAAGCTCCTGGCCCGCCGGCGCCTTCGCCCCGCACCCGGTCATAACGAGTAGCCAGGCCAGCAGCAGCAAGCCACCGAGCCACGCCCAGCCCGCCAATCTGGGACCGATTCTCATTTCCATCTCGTCAGCCACCTGCCATCGCAAAAGGTTCCGCGCGCGTCGGTCCTCGACGCGGGAGCGGGTCAGCCTCCGTCGAGCACCTCGCGCGCCTTTCTAACCAGTGCGCGGGCGGTGAACGGCTTTTGCAGAATGGGAACATCCGGCATGCTCCGGCGCAGCCGCCCGGCCGTGTCGCCAGCGTAGCCCGACATGAACAGGAGCTTCACCGACGGGTACATCGAGCGAATCTCCTGCGCCACTTCGGGACCGTTCAACTTCGGCATGACCAGGTCAGTAACCAGCAGGTCTATCGGATGCGTGCGTTCGCCCAGCAGAGCAATGGCCTCGGAGCCATCGGCCACACACTGCACACTGTAGCCGGCGTCCCTGAAAGCCCTGGCGGCCAGGTTGCGCACGTGTTCCTCGTCCTCGACGATAAGCACGCTCTCGTCGCCGCAGCAGTCCGGATCGGGCTCCCGGTCGCGGGTCGCCGCGGCCTCCTGCGCGCCGACCAGCGGGAGGTACACCCTGAAGGTGGCCCCCTTCCCCGGCTCACTGTAGCAGTGTATGGCGCCGCCGTGCTGCTGGACGATGCCGTAAGCCGTCGAGAGCCCCAGACCGGTGCCCTTGCCCTCGTCCTTGGTGGTGAAGAAGGGGTCGAAGATCCTCTGTCTCAGTTCGCGCGTCATGCCCACGCCCGTGTCCGTCACGGCAAGCATGGCGTACCGGCCTTGTTTGAGACGGTGATGGGCGCGGGCATAATCTTCGTCCAGTTCGACCGCCGCGGTTTCGATTTGCAGCAACCCGCCGTCGGGCATCGCATCGCGAGCATTGATGGCCAGATTCATGAGCACCTGCTCGATCTGCGCGGGGTTGGCTTCTATACTCAGGGGCGTTTCGCTGAGGGACATCTCAAGCTCGACGTGCTCCTCAATCAGATGCTGGAGCATCTTGCTGAGTTTCTCGACACGTCCGTTCAGATCAAAGACCTGGAGCCTGCCAGCCTGCCGCCGGCTGAAAGTCATTAGCTGCCGCGTCAGGTCCGCGGCGCGCTGGGCGGCGTCCCTGATCTGGAACAAGTACTCACCCAGCGGCGTTTCCGCCACGGCCTCGCGGAGGCCCAGCTCCGCGTAACCCAGAATGGCGGTGAGCAAGTTGCTGAAATCGTGGACTATGCCGCCTGCCAGTTGACCAATGGCCTCCATCTTCTGCGACTGGCGCAATTGCTCCTCAAGGGCCTTGCGCGGGGTGATGTCCAGCATGGTGGAGCGGAAGCCCGTGATGCGCCCATCGTTGTCTGTCAGCAGCCGGTCCTCAATCAGCACGGGGAGGCCGATGCCGTCCTTGCGCCGATAGGTCCGCTCAAAGGCGCGTCCGGGGCGCACCAGGCCCGAGATCTTGGCCACGAACTCGCCGCGGCAGCTCTCCCTGTGCACGGCAAAGTCCCACACCGGCCGGCCCATCATCTCTCGCTGTGAGTAACCGAGCATATCGAGCTCGGTGCGGTTGACCCAGACGATGCGTCCGTCGGCGTCCACCTGGTGGTAGCCCACGGGGGCCTCGTCCAGCAATCGGCGGAAACTCTCCTGGCTCTGCGCCAGCTCCCCCTCCAGCCGATTGCGCTCGCCGACCTCGCAGGCCACCGCGAGGATGGCGCGCTTGTCCGCGAAATCAATGGCGCTTCCTCTGACCTCGGCTTCGATCAGCCGTCCGTGGCGCGAGACGTAAGTCGTCTGGAAACCGCAAGAGCCGTTTGCGAAGACCTCTGCGACGTGTTGGGCGATGCGGGCGGCGCTTTCAGGCGTCACTACCCGGCGCAGGTTCCTCCCGACCAGTTCCGCCGCGGTCCATCCCAGTTGTTCCGCTGCGACCTGGTTTGCGTAGAGGATGCGGCCCTCTTCGTCGTGGACGAGCACGGCGTCGGGGATGGCCTCAAAGACCGTGTGCAGCGAGGGCCCGGACCGCCACAGCAGCCCGTCAGTCTGCACGTTCGCCCCTCCGCGCGAGGCCGTCTCTGTGTATTCGTCTCTGTCTTTCATGGTCCCCTTCCAGAACCGAAGGTCACGGCATTCCTGCCGCCGCACAAGGGGTCGCCGCACTGCTTCTCACTGCCCTGCCACGCCACGGTCCGTCCCGTGCTCAACCGATCCCTTTCTCCCTGATGCTGCTTTCCCTGATGCTACTCTCCCTGATGCTGGTGATCGCTCCACGGAGTGCCTCTTCCCTGCTGGCGACTGCGGCCTGCTGGGCGATGCCGATGATCTCGTCAGCGAATCCACCCTCAGCAGGACAACTGATGCAGCCGATCCGGCAGTTCACGAAGTCCACACGCCCTCTCTTGCCCATCTCCAGCTTGTGGCCTTTGACGGCCCTTTCGATATCCGCCACAACGGACTTGGCCTTCTGCGGCGCCGTGGCGGGCAGCACGACGGTGAACTCATCGCCTCCCACGCGACCCACAACGCCATGTTCCGGCAGGCTTTTCTGTATGGCCTTCGCCACACCTGCCAGCACGATGTCGCCCACGGCGTGTCCGAACTTCTGGTTCACCAGTTCCATATTCACCAGGTCTACGTAGAGGATCGCCGTGGACTGTCCCGTTCGAAGGGCCTTGTCGTATTCCTTCTGGATCAAGCTCCTGATGTAGGCCAGCGATCTGACACCGGTTTGGGGGTCCGTAACCGCCCTGTCTTCAAGAAGATGTCGTCTATCAATGGCCATGCGCAACATGCAATGGAAGGAATAGGACGTGACCATGAAAGACCACAGCAACAGCGCAGGGAACGAGACCAGGATGAGGCGGGGCACTGAGGCGCTCTGCAGGATGACAAAGGCAAAATCAAGAAGCACAAGCAGAGAAACGCCCGTGGACGCCAGGAACGTCCTCCTCATGCGTGACTCAGCCGCCTTCGCGGCCTCCAGGTAGTCCATAGTCAACTGATCGTCTTCGATTCTCATCTTGTGCCTCACATTCCGTTCAGTTCGGTTCGCTCAGAGAGCACGCACTACGCGTCTCTCCTGGCACGGAAGTGTGCCTTCTCCTTGACCCGCCCCCGAATGGCGCGCAGCTCGGTAAGTGCCGCCAGCAACGCTTCAAGGACAGCCGGATCGAGATGCGTCCCGCAGCCGCGACGCAGGACGTCAAGCGCTTCCTGCTCAGGCACGGCGGGGCGATAAACGCGATCGTGCACAAGGGCATCGTAGACGTCCAGCGGCGCCACTATCCGCGCCGGTTCGGGGATGTCTTCGCCGGACAGTCCCCGCGGGTAGCCCAAGCCGTCCCACCTCTCGTGATGGCACAGAGCGATGTCGCGCGCCACGTTCAGCAGGGGAATGGTGGTCGGCCCGAGGATTCTGGCGCCGATGGAGGTATGGGTTTTCATGGTCTCGAACTCTTCGGCGGTGAGCTTGCCGGGTTTCATGAGCACGGAATCCGGGATGCCGATCTTGCCGACGTCGTGCATGGGCGCCGCCAGGCGCAGTATGTCGGTGTATTCCTGCGGATGCCCCAGGACGCGTCCGACGACCTCCGCATACAGACCCATGCGGCGCACGTGTGCACCGGTTTCGTCATGTCTATACTCTTGGGCCGCCATGAGCCGCAGAGCGATCTCTTCCCGAGAGCGGCGGATGTCTTGCGTCTGCTCGCGGACCTTCTCCTCCAGGCGCCGCTCGTAGCCCTTGCTCTCCAGCATCAGCCGGCGACGCTCCAGAGCGTTCACAACATTGATGATCACCTCATTCCGCCCGAAGGGCTTGATCACGTATCCGTAGGCGCCCAGTTCCAGGGCGCGGATCGCGGTCTCCCGGTCGTCCATGGCCGTCACCATGATGACGGCCATCTCGGGGGCCTCCGCTTTGACCATGGCCAGAAGATCGATCCCGGACTGTCCTGGCATGGCTATGTCAAGGATCACCAGCGCCAGGTCATTCCTCTTGATAACCCCCCACGCCTCCTCGGCGCTGTTGGCGGTGTGGCAGTTGTATCCCTCCCCGTCGAGCCAGCGGGACATGATCTCGCAGACGTGCGGTTCATCGTCAACGATAAGGATCCTGGCGGCCGGGTCACCGATCCGACCCGCCGCACGGCTCACGGACAACGATGACGCCCTCGCCTTCATGGCGGCGCCGTCTCCCGCTGGTGTCGCGGCGTGCATCAAGTGACAAGCTCCAATGCGGCCCGCCGTCCGGGCCGTCTCTCCGATCCCCGCTCACCGAACAGCAGCGACCGAGCAAAGCACTGCTAGCTGCGTTTTGCCCCGTGGGGCACGGCTTCACCGGCCCCCTGCAGGTACCCCGGCGCGTCGAGTACCTCGCGGACTTCACGCGCCAGGTCCTCCGCTCTGAAAGGCTTCTGGAGGAACCCACGACCCGCACCGAGCAAGTCAGCAGGGATGAAGGCCGTCTCGCTATAGCCGGAGACGTACAGCACTTTCAGCGATCGGCAACGCTCGGCCAACCGTTCGCAAAGCTCTACGCCACCGCAGTCGGGCATCACAACGTCGGTAACGACCAGAGCGATGTCGTCGACATGCTGGGCGAACACCTCTTCGGCTTGCTCCGCAGACGCGGCCGCAAGGACCTGATACCCCTGCTGCTCAAGGACGCGCTTTGCCAGGTCACGAACCGACTGCTCATCCTCGACAAGGAGAATCGTTTCCGTCCCGCCGGGCCGCTTCTGTGTCGGCTTTCTTGTGGGCAGCGACTTGGCCTCCGCGTCCACGCGGGGCAGGTAGACCTTGAAGGTGGTCCCGCTGCCCGGCTCACTGTAGACCCAGATGTTGCCGCCGTGTTGTTTCACGATGCCGTAGACCGTCGCCAGGCCCAACCCCGTCCCCTTGCCGACTTCTTTGGTCGTAAAGAAGGGCTCGAATATCCTTCGCTGCACCTCCTGGTCCATGCCGGAGCCGGTATCGGAGACGGAGAGCATCACGTGAGGGCCGGGCTGCGCGGAAACGTATGCGCGAACGTACTCTTCGTCACGCACTGCATTGGCGGTCTTGATCGTCAGCTTACCGCCCTTCGGCATGGCGTCCCGGGCGTTGACGGCCAGGTTCATCAGCACCTGCTCGATCTGCCCCTGGTCGGCCTGGACATTGCCAAGATCAGGGTCTGGGATGAACTTCAGTTGAATGTCTTCGCCGATGATGCGGCGAAGCATCTTCAGGGTGTTCTCAACCAGATCGTTGATGTTGAGCACAGAAGGCGCCAGCGGTTGCCGTCGGGCAAAGGCCAGGAGCTGTCGCGTCAGGTCGGCAGCGCGTTTGCTGGCGCCGATAACATGCTCTGCGTCCTTGCACAGGGAGCTGTCGGGATCCAATGCGTCCAGGATCATCTGCGCGTAGCCGTCTATGACCACGAGCAGATTGTTGAGGTCGTGGGCCACGCCTCCGGCCAGTCGGCCGATAGCTTCCAGCTTCTGCGACTGCCAGAGCTGTTCCTCCAGGGTCTTGCGCTCCGTGATGTCAATCACGGTGCCGACCAGGCGGACCGGAGCGCCGTCCGCGTCGCGGTCCACTTCCCCTTGCTCGTGGACGTGGCGCACTTCGCCGCCGGGAAGCACGATGCGATGGTCAACACCGTACTCCGCGCCATCCTGAAGGGCCGCGTCCAGATGCTCCTGCACTAACTCCCTGTCGTCGGAATGCACGCAATCCACGAACTCCTCATAAGTAGCCCCGAACTCCTGTGGGTCGAGACCGAAAATGCGGTAGATCTCGTCGGACCAGTAGAGTTCGTTCGCTGTGATGTTCCAGTCCCAGAATCCCAGGCGAGCGATGCGCTGAGCCTTGCTCAGGCGCTCCTGGCTTTCCTGCAGCGCCTCCTCGGCCCTCTTGCGCTCGGTGATGTCCCGCACAATGGCCTGCACCAGTCCTTCCCTTTGATCGACGAGCCTGGCGCTGACTTCGACGTCTATGAGCGTGCCGTCGGCCCGTTTGAAGGCGGATTCGAACCGCGTCGAGCGCGACTGGGTGGTCTCCTCCAATGCCGTGCTGGACGCCTCCTCGGCCTCTTCAGCGTGGAGTGAGTGTATGCGCATGCCACGGAGCTGCTCGGGGCTGTAGCCGACCATCTGGCACGCCCGGCTGTTGACGTCCAGGATCCAGCCATCGAGCGTGTGGATGAAGATCGCATCGTTGGACTCCTCGAAGAGCTTGCGGAATCGCTCCTCGCTTCGCCCCAGCGCCCTTTCGGCCCGCTTCCTTTCCTCCCGTTCCCTTTTCTTCTCAAGGGCTCCCTGGACTGCGGGCACCAAACGCCCCAGATGCCCCTTGGTCACGTAGTCGGCAGCCCCCGCCTTGATGCATTCCACAGCCGTTTGCTCGTTTATTGACCCCGTGACGATGATGAAAGGCTCGTCCGGCGACAGCTCCTTCGCCAACGAGAGGGCCTTCATCCCGTTGAACTGCGGGAGCATGTAGTCGGCGAGGATCACGTCAGGCGCAAAGCCCTTCAAGGCGGCGGTAAAGGCCTCCCGCGTCGCCACGACCTGCGAAGTGAACGCGACATTCCGCCTGCGCAGTTCCTGCTCCACCAACTGGGCGTCGGTGGAAACGTCTTCCAGTATCAAGACGCGCAGCTTCTTCGCCATGACGGGCCCTCAATATCACAGCAGGTGCGGCGTCCCGGCGCCCGCAGGGCGCGCGTTCAGAACGGCACCTCATTGAGCAACAGCCAATACAGACCGAGTTCCGTTACGGTCTCCACGAAGTTATCGAAGTCCACCGGCTTGGTGATGTAGCTATTGACGCCGAGCTGGTAGCTCTCCACGATGTCGCGCTCCTCCCTGGACGAGGTGAGCACCACAACGGGGATCATGCTCGTGCGCTCGTCGGCCTTGATCCTGCGCAGCACCGCCAGTCCGTCCACCTTCGGCAGCTTCAGGTCCAGCAGTATCAGCTTGGGATGGTCCGTCGCCTCCCGGTCCGCGTAGGCACCGTTGGCAAACAGGTAGTCCAGCGCTTCGGCGCCGTCCTTGGCCACGTGGACCCTGTTGGCGAGGTTGCGCGTTCTGAGCGCCCTCAGCGTGAGTTCGACGTCCCGCGGATTGTCTTCGACCAAGAGGATCTCCACTGCGTTCGGCACCGTCATGCCTCTCCTCCCGTCGTCGGAAGTGTGAAGTAGAAAGTCGCACCTTTGTCGACTCGGGCTCGAGCCCAGACACGGCCGCCGTGCCTGTGAATGACGCGCTGGACAATCGCCAGCCCGACACCGGTTCCTTCGAACTCCGCCGCACTGTGCAACCGCTGGAACACCCCGAACAGCTTCTGAGCGTACTGCATGTCAAACCCCACGCCGTTATCCCTGACGTAGTAGACGTTCTGATCCCGTTCCGCCCTGGCCCCCACTTCGATAACGGCACTCTCCCTGAGCCTGGTGAACTTGATGGCATTGGCCAGCAGATTGTGCAGCACCTCCCGCAGCATTGCCCGGTCCCCGCGGCAACCTGGAATTGTGTCGAGCGTCAACTCCACCTGCCGCTCGGGGATAACGCTCTTGAGCTGCCGAAACGTCTCCTGCACCAGTCCGGCCATGTCGATCGTCAAGAGCTTCACTTCATGGCGTCCCAGACGCGAGAAGGAGAGCAGATCGTCAATAAGGTGCCCCATGTCTTCGGCACTGGCCCGAATGGTATCGAGCACCCGTCTGCCTTCTTCGTCGAGCTTGTCCGAGTGGTCGTCCAGCATGACGCGTGAGAACCCGTCAATGGCCCGCAAGGGCGCCCGCAGGTCATGAGAAACGGAGTAACTGAACGCTTCCAGCTCCTTGTTGGCGGCCTCCAGCTCTGCGCTGCGCTTTTTCAGTGTCACCTCGGCTCCGGTGCGGTCGCCGACTTCTGCGTTGAGTTCTTCATTGATCGCATTCAGCTCTGCCGTGCGCTCCGCGACGAGCTCTTCGAGGTGCTCTCGGTGTTTGCGCAGTTCCTCCTCGGCCCGCTTGCGGTCGGTGATGTCCTGCAACGTTTCTATTGCCCCAATTGTCTCTCCTTGAGCATTTTTCAACGGCGCTGCCGTGAAGAAAAGCCATTTGCCATCTTCGCCCATGGCAGGGAAGAAGCCCTCGACCTCGTATGCGTCCGCTACCACTGCCGATCTCTTGTACATGCCACTGTAGTACCTGGCGACGCCTTTCTCTGAAGCCTTATCGAGGACAAGATCGGCCATGACCGGTCTTTTTGCGGAGTAGAAAGCCTGCCACTGCTTTCTGGTGCCAACCATTTCGCCTCGAGAACGCCCCGTTAAGCTCTCACAGGCATCGTTCCAGTGCGTGACAGTATGGTTCTTGTCGACGACGAAGGTGGCTATGGAATTCCCCTTGATGATTTCCGAGAGCTTCGCTTCGCTCTCAGCCAGCGCTTCCTCGGACTGTCGGATGGATCCGAAGAAAGGACGAATGCAGGCCAGCCCGGTCACCATGAGGAGCGATATGCCCAACGCAACGGACTCCGCCACCGGGTCGGGAGCAAGTGAGACGTCGCCTGAGAGCAGGCGCACCATCGTGAGGGAGCGGCGGACCGCCATCAGAAGGATGGCCGCCGCAACCATCGCCCAGCCGGTGCGTCTTCCCGTGACTCGCATTAGCCTCACTGCCAGCAAGGACGCCACGAACTGGAGCAAGATGGACACCGACAGAATGGCCGTCACTGGCATGGATCAGCCCTCCAGATGCCAGGGGCGCTTGGACTTCCGAGTCCGTGCCGCCGGAAGCCAACAGCGCCGTGCGCCACGGCGAGAAGGCAGGCACGGCGGGGCGGCGCAGGCGACCAGTTGTGGCGGCAACACCAGTGCACCGAGTGCGACCGAACAAACGCGCGGCGCACAATCCCCGTGGCCTCACGTGGCGAAAACAGGCAGGAATAACCAGCGACAGCCGGACCAAAAGAAAAACGACACATGCGACCGCTCCTCCGATCCCCCTCGGAGCGGCGCGTGCGTCGCCTTACGAGCTACACGCAACCCCCACCTTGTATTCTGTGTACCAGCGCGCCCCCAGGCGTATCCCCCTCCGCCTTCCTCACCAACAGTCAGCCCTGCGGGCAACCGGCTATTAGAGCACAAATCCCCGGGCGATGCAACCCCAAAAACCCCTGCAACCGTTCAAGGCTCCGAGGTGTCCGTGCGAGGGCACTCACGACGCCTTTCGGGACCCTTCGGGAGATCGGCTCACAGATTCAAGAATCCCTCCGGGCAGGCCTGAGCGGTTGACAGCCCGACCACGGTGCCGTAGATTGCCGCATCCGTGGTGACCGCCCCTGGGCAGCCTACGTGGCCCGCAGATACAGGGAGGGATGGACCAATGGCCCGCGCCGTCCAGCACATCGCCATCAACTGCCGGGACAGGATCGCACAGGAGAAGTTCTACACGCAGCACTTCGGCTGCCGCCGGGTGCGCGTCTTCAAGGCCGGCCAACCCGACCAGTTCGTCATGCTGCGCCTGGGGGACGTCTACATCGAGCTGTTCCAGGCCGACGCCGCAGCGCTTGACCAGTCGGCAGGCCCGCAGCCGGTCGGCTTCAAGCACCTCTGCTTCGAGGTGGCCGACATTGAAGCGAAGGCTGCCGCCCTTAACGCCTGCGGCACGGAAACCGGGCGGGTCATTGACTCCGGCGACCAGGTGCCGGGACTGAAGGTTTGCTTTCTGCGCGACCCCGAGGGCAACGTCATCGAACTGATGGAAGGCTGGCAGGACGACCCCAGTCCGCCGCAGACGCCGTGAGCCGCCCCGGCCCTCATCTCCGCGGCCCTCGTGCCGCCCGCAATTTTTCTGCTACTTGCCCCTTGGCAACCGCCGTTGTGGGGGTATAATGATATCGGCCGGAACTTATGCGGCCCGTCGGGAGTCTCATGAGTAGTGCAACCCGGGGTCGGGCGGAGGCGCAATATGCGTGCGGCAAGGCCGTTCCTGATCGTAGCGTGTCTGGCAGGTGCGCTCGTCTCGACAGCAAACGCGGCGGACCTTTCGGTGAACCCCTGTCCGGAGGCAACAGTCCGGTGCCGCGCGGACGACAGGTTTCTCGACGTGACGTACCGCCTTAACCTGCACAACCCGACCGGTCGGCGGGCCGACGTACGCCTTCTGTCGTCAGTGGACGTGTTGGAAAGCGTCGAGGGGCTCAAGGGGGACCTCGTCCTGAGCAAGGCGGGCAGCGCTGTGCGCGCGTCGGTGCCTGCCGGCTGGCGCGGCTTGCTCATACTGCGCGCAAAACAGAGGATATCCCGGCGCCCTGCCGAAGGCACCTTCTCCGCCCGGGTCGCCATTCCTCCGGCCCTGTCCAGGATCGTCGAGCTGGACCTGCCGGGCGGGAACGTCGAGCTGCAAGTGCGCCCCCGCTGCATCGTCCGGCGAACTGACACCGACGGCGACCGCACCACGTTCCGATTGCTTCCTCTGCAGGCCGATGTCCTCACGATCGAGTGGAGACAGGTCGCGCCCGGACGGCGTCCGGCCTACAGCCTGCACGAGGTCCACCGCATCACGGAGCGCGCGCCGGGCTACCGAGACGAAGTGACCCTGGAGTTCCTCTTCCCGGACACCGCGCCGCCCATGGTGTCGGCCCGCATCCCGGCGGGAGTCTCCGTCGTGGCCATTGAGGCGTCGCACCGTGCCGTGTGGACGCTCAGGCAGGAGACGCTGGAGGTGCTGGTTCCCGAGGGCTTCTCTTCCGGCGCCCTGTCCGTGACGTGCCAACTGGAAGGGGCGACTTCCGCGACGGAGGACGGCGCCGCCCAACTGCTGGAGGTGCCGCTGTTCGCCAGCCCGGAAGCCGAGCGGCACACCGGACGTGTCCTGCTGACCGGCGACCTGCACGAACTCAACTTCGTCGCGTTACAGAGCGCCACCCAGACCGCCGCCGAGGACGGGGCATGGCGGCTGGCCTGCGATTTCAGGGGCCCCGGCGCAAGGGTGCTGGTCAAGATCGTGCCTATCGAAATCCCGGCACACGCCAGCGTCGAGACCTTCTACGCGGTGTCGGCCTTCAAGGTGGACGGAGAACATCGCCTGTCGGTCATGCGGGACAGCGCGGTGGTTCCCCCCCTGGAAGCGCTGCTGCCCGCGGGGCACGTTGTCCGAAGCCTGTCCAGCCCGGTCCCCGTCAACTGGTCCCAGGAGGGCTGGGTCCTGCACGTCCAGACCGAATCCGCCATACGCGGCCCCATAAGCGTGGAATTCGCGACCGAATGGCTCATCGGCGGGAAGGCACAGGTGCAGCTCGGGGTCCCCGTGGTCACTACGGTCGCGTCCAGCCGGTGCGCCGTGGGCATAAGGCCCGCGCCCAACATCCAGATCAAGACGGCCGGCGAAGCCGAGACGTGGCGTGTGCCGCCCGGGTCGCTGCCGGAATGGATGAAGGACCGGCAGCCCTCGATCGGATACACCTACACCGACGCTCCCGTGCCGGTTGAGCTGGAGATCCTCCCGATCGAGGCCGAGATTCGCGGCCAGGTCCAGGAGCACGTGACCGTCTGGGAAGAGCGCATTCAAAGGGATTCGCTGTTCCTGCTGGAGATCTCCAAGCGCCCCGTAGAAGAGCTTACGGTGCTGCTGCCTGCGGGGCTGAATGTGGAGAGGGTCGGCGGCCCCGCCATCGAGGGCTGGGAACTGAGCGAGGATCAGGACGAACTGACGGTCCGGTTCGGCGGCCCGGTGCAGGGCGCCTGCCATTTCTATCTGGCCTCGGAGCAGCCCGCCGCGCCCGGACGCCTCGTTCTGCACGGCATTCACCTCGAAGCGGCCCCGCATCTGAAGGGCTGGCTGGGCATAGGCTCCGACGTGGCCGTGGCAGTCAGGCCGCTGGAAGACGGCCGGTTGGGCATCGGCTCGGTCCGCACCGAGCAGGCGCCCGCCTACCTGAAAGGCTTCGACAACAAGCTGCTCTACGAGTTCTATGACAGTCGCTGGGAACTCGAACTGGCCACGGAGATCGTGCCGCCGGTCTATTCAGCAAAGGTCTTGAACGTGTTCCGCTTCCGCGCGGCGCAGGTGGCCGTGTCGGCCTTGTTCAACGTCACGGTCCACGAAGGCGGCGTCAGCGAGCTGGACTTCGAACTGCCGGCCAACGCGACCGGCCCCCAGTTCCAGGCCCCCGACGTCGTCCTGAGCCAGCTCGGGCCTCCGCCCCCGGCGGGCGAGCCGGCGCGGGGGCGGACACTGCACGTGCGCCTGCGAGGCAAGCACACCGGGACCTTTGCCTGCCGCCTCGACTACGGCATCGTCAGCGGCATGGGGCGGGAGTCCATCGAGATAGCCCCCGTCCGGTTGCACGGCGCCAGAGAGCAGACGGGGCTGGTGGTGCTGACGCAGGCGCGGCCGGACGCGGGGGTCAAGGTCGCACCCCCGCCCCGCGAGCTGACCCCGACCGAGGCAGAGGAGCGTTACCCGGACTGGTCGTTCACGCGGGAGCACCCCGCACTCGCCGCGTTCTCGTACCGCGGCGACGGGTGGAAGCTGCCGGTCGTGCTGACGGCGCATCCGCTGAGCGAGGTGATGCTGCAGGCCAGCATCCCGCTGGCCAAGCTCGACACGCTCGTGCAGAAGGGCCCGGAATGCATCAACCACCTGCGGCTCTACGTGTCCAACACGAGCAAGCAGTTCCTCACCGTTGACCTGGCGGGCGCCGGGCCCGAGGCGCGCCTCATCGGCACCTACGTCTACGGTGAGCCGGTCAAGCCGTTCCGCGAGGGCAAGACGAAGCTCCAGCTCCCCCTGTTCACCAGCGAGAAGGCAACGAGCACGGGCATGGCGGTGCTGGACATCATCTACGCCACGCCCCACCGCGGGCTGGGGG
>DAOVRD010000327.1 GCA_030628375.1 Planctomycetota bacterium | reverse complement strand
CTGCTGCATTGGCGCGAGATAGACATCTGGCTCTATACCCAGCGGGAGAATCTGCCGGCCAACGAGCTCTACTTCGCCCGCGACGGCAAGCGCTATCGCAGCCTCGGCTGCCAGACGTGCTGTGAACCTATCGAGTCCGAGGCCTCTACCATCGAGCAAATCATCGAAGAGCTGAAGACGTCCACCACGGCCGAGCGCGCCGGCAGGGCTCAGGACAAGGAAGACGCATACACCATGCAGAAGCTTCGGGCACTGGGCTATATGTGAGGGAGCTATGGACCGAGAAAGCCTGCCGCTGGTGCTGGTGGGGCACGTGGACCACGGCAAGTCAACGCTCATCGGCCGTCTGCTGTGCGACACCGACTCCCTGCCGGACGGCAAGCGGGAGGAGATAGAAGCGGCCGCGCGAGCCCAGGGACGCGAGATCGAACTGGGCTTCATCATGGACCACCTGCGCGAGGAGCGCGAGCGCGGTGTCACGATAGACACCGCACAGACGTTCTTCACCAGCCCTTCCCGCGACTACGTCATCATAGACGCTCCCGGGCACAAGGAATTCATCAAGAACATGATCACCGGCGCCTCGCAGGCTGAGGCCGTAATCCTCATATGCAGCGTGGCCGAAGGCGTCCAGGAGCAGACCAGGCGGCACGCCTACCTCGTGAAGCTGCTGGGCCTGGAACAGGTCGTGGTGGCCTACAACAAGATGGACCTGGTTGATTACGACCGGGAATGCTTCCGCAAGGTAAGGGCCGACATGAACGAGTTCCTGGCCCGGATCGGAATCAAGCCCGGCGTGGAGGTGCCCGTCAGCGCCCACTGCGGCGACAACGTCGCGCATCGCTCGGGCAACATGCCCTGGTACGACGGGCCGACCGTCGTTGAGGCGCTCGACGTGTTCGAGAAGATACCGCCGCCGCGCGAGAAGCCCCTTCGGTTCCCCGTGCAGGATGTCTACGAGGGCGAGGGCGACGGTGGGCGGCCTACGGTGGTGGGACGGGTCGAGAGCGGGGTCATGAAGCGCGGGCAGCGGCTGCGTTTCTTGCCCGACGGCGGGGTCAAAGCCGTGCTCGCAATAAATCAGTACGGCAGGGAGGACATGACGCACGCCGAAGCGGGCGAGTGCATCGGCGTCGTGCTTGACGGGGCCCCGGCCCGGCGCGGGCAGGTGGGCTGCCCTGAAGACGACGCCGCTCAGGTGACGGACCGGTTCCGCGCGAACATCTTCTGGCTTTCGCCCACGCCGCTGGCACTGGCCGAGCAGGCCGATGCGCTCACGTTCAAGTGTGCAACGCAGAAACAGCCGTGCCGCATCGTCGGCATCCGGGAGCGAATGGATTCCGCCACGCTCCAGCATCTGTCAACTGAGGACGGTCGGCTCGAAGAAACGGAGGTCGGCGAAGTGGTCATCGAGACCCCCGGGCCGGTCGTGTTGGAGTCTTTCTACGACGTTCAGGAACTGGGAAGGTTCGTGCTGGTCAGAGGCCGGGAAGTGGCCGCCGGCGGTATGGTGAGCCGCGTCCTGGATTGAATCGGGAGCGAACTTCAAAGGCAGGGACTCTATGATCTTTCGCTTTGGAAAATCGAGACGCATTGTCGGCATCGGACTGGACGGGTTCCCCTTCTCCCTCGCTGAGAAGCTCCTGGACGAAGGCATCATGCCCAACCTGCACAGATTGGCTGAACGCGGCACGTTCAAGAGACTCAAGAGCGTGTACCCCACCGTCAGCGGAGTGGCGTGGTCGGCGTTTCAGACGGGCAAGAACCCCGCGGAATTCGGCGTTTTCGGCTTCGTCGAGCTGCGGCCCGACTTCGAGATGTACATCCCCACCTACGAAGACCTCAAGTGCGAGACCATCTGGGATCGTCTCAGCAAGGCGGGCAAGAAGTTCGCGGCCCTCAGCGTGCCCATGACGTGGCCCGCGCCGAAGTCGGACGGGTTCCTGGTTAGCGGGTTCCTGGCGCCGGAGCTGGACGAGCGCGCGGTCTCCAAACCGGGCGTGCTCGATCAGCTCAAGGGGATGAAGTACGAGATAGACGTGGACCCGGGCGTCGCACTGGAATCGCTGGATCGCTTCATGGAAGACTTGAAGCGCGTCAACGAAGCCAGGAGAAACGCCGCCCTCGCATTGCTCAAGCAGGAAGAGGAGTGGGACTTCTTCTTCCTGCACATGATGGAGACCGACCGGCTTCACCACTTCATGTGGCAGTGCCAGTTCGAAGGCGGCGGCGAGAACGCGGGGTTTTTCTGGGATTTCTACAAGAAGCTCGACGATTTTCTGGGTGAGGTCGTGAAGACGCTGAAAGGCGACGCGACGCTCATGATATGCAGCGACCACGGGTTCTGCGAGCTGAAGTGGGAGGTGCAACTCAACCGCTGGCTGAAGAACAACGGCTACCTGGACTACGAAAACGACCCCGCGAAGGGCTACAAGGCCATCAAGGGCAGCTCGCGGGCCGTCTCGCTTGTGCCCGGCCGCGTCTACATATTGACCGAATCGAACTGGGAGCGCGGAGAGGTCACTCAGAAGGAATACGAGCCGCTGCGCAGAGAGCTTATGGACAAGCTCCGCGAGATGCAGCATCCGGAGACGGGCGAGGTGGTCTGTAAGCAGGTGATGAAGAGGGAAGAGGTCTTCAAAGGCCCCTATGCGAATGCCGCCCCGGACATCATCATAGACCCCTGCCGAGGCTACGACCTGAAGGCCAAGCTGGGGGCCGGTCATTTGTTTGAGAAAAGCCCGCGCACCGGCATGCACACCTACGACGACGCCATGCTGCTGGTCGGCAAGGACCTCTCCGCCATAGGCGAGGCGGACGACATCGCCGAGGTCGGCCGCCTGACGGCCCGATACCTCCTCTGAGCGCACTGCTCTGCGCCGCATTCCGGGGGCAAGTGCGGGGCCATCCTCAACGTGGGCGGCGGCGTTTCCACAAGGGCGCTGACCGAGACAGGAAGCGTTGAAGGCAACGAGCAGAGACAGACGCATACTCCGTCAGTTGGCCGAAGGGGTGCGGGACATCGCCTCCCTGCCGGTCCAGGCCGAGCGCGCCGGGCTCTGGAAGGACTTCAACGCGCTGCGACCTCGCCGTCCGATGGTGCTGGCCTTTCCCGAGGGCGGATGGCGGGACCTGGTGCCTGACTCGCAAGTTCAATGCGAGGACCCGCTCCTGCGGGCCTGGGAAATGGGCCTTCGCAGGACGGTCTGGCGGCACGAACACATCCACGACGACTGCCCCGTCACGGATTGGTTCAACGTCGGCTGGGTCGTCAGCTTTGGCGACTACGGGCTCAAAGAAACGCGGGTCCGCACGGAGGATCTCGGCGCCTACAGGTGGGACGCTCCCGTCAAGGAACCGCGGGATTTCGACAAGCTGCATTTCGGCACCATCACGATAGACCGCCAGGAAACGGCCAGGCGGGTCGAGCTGGCTGAGGAGGTCCTGGGGGACATCCTGCGCGTTCGGACCCACGGCGCGCTCCGTTGGTCGTACGGCATGACGTGGACGCTCATCAATCTGAGGGGGCTGCAGCGCGTGATGCTCGACATGTATGAGAACCCGCAGTTGGTCCACCGCCTCATGGGGTTCCTCCGAGATGCTACGCTGCACGAACTGGAGACCTTTGAACGGGAAGGCATCCTGTCGCTGAACAGCGGCCCGGCCGACTACGTGGGCTCTGGCGGCGTCGGCGCAACGGACGAACTGCCGGCCGATGACTTCGACGGCCGCGTCCGAATGAAGGACATGTGGGTGCTGGGAGAGAGCCAGGAGTTCGTCGGCGTCGGGCCGGACCAGTTCTACGAGTTCGCCCTGCAGTATCAACTGCCGCTGCTGAACCGCTTCGGCCTGGTCTGCTACGGCTGCTGCGAACCCCTGGACCAGAAGTTCGACCTGATCATCGAGCACATACCCAGGCTGCGGCGCGTGTCCGTCTCACCGTGGTGTGACCGGGCGCTGGCGGCCCAGAAGCTGGGCGAGAGCTACATCTATTCGTGGAAGCCGAATCCCGCCGCGATCTGCGGGAACGCTCCCGACTACGATGCGGTCGAGAACGTAATGCGCCAGACCATCGGAATCGCGAAGGGGTGCGCGCTGGAGATCGTCATGAAGGATACGCACACGTTCCAGGGCGAGCCCGAACGCATCACCCGCTGGAGCCGTATCGCCTCTCGCCTGGCGGCTGAAGCGACGTGAACTACAACCGGAGCGGCTCGGCTCGTAATGTAGCGCAGCCGCCCCCGGCTGCGGCGGATGGGAATGTCTGGAACTCAGGCGGGGGCGCCTGAGCTACAAGGATGCGAATGGCCCGAACTCGATCCGCGTTCGTAGGGGCACGGCGCGCCGTGCCCTACTTGGGTGTGAGGTAACTCGAGCATGAACGATGTGCTGAAGAGATGTCTGGACGACCTGGAGCGCCGCATAAGTCCCGAGGAGGAGGAGCGCATCGGTCAGGAGTGGATTGCCTTCTCGGATGACCGTTTCG
>DAOVRD010000048.1 GCA_030628375.1 Planctomycetota bacterium | reverse complement strand
GATGTTAAGGCCTGGGTGACGAAGACCGAGGCTGACCTGATGGCGAAACTCAAGGACGGGCCGATTGTGATTTCCTAAGGGGGTAATGAATGCCTGCACTGGCCACTGAACTTCGAAATAAACTGGAACGGACGGTCGTCGCCGCCCGCGACGCGGCCGAGGCCGGCGCACGCGCCGCCCTGGAGGCCCTGGCCGTCCATGAGGCTAAGTATGACCCACACAGGCTGGAAGACCAGCGGGGGCGGCGCAATCATCTTCGCGCCCGGGCGCGGCAACTTGGAGATCGGCAGGATCGGACAGATCGGCTGGCCATCGACCACCTAGCCGGCGAGTGCGCCTACGAGCACTGGCACCGGATGCTGTTCGCCCGCTTCCTGGCGGAGAACGGCCTGCTCATTGAACCGGAGATGGGCGTAGCCATCAGCCTGGACGAGGCGGAGGAACTCGCCAAGGAAGAAGGCCAGGACATGTGGGCCTTCGCCAGCCGTTGCGCGCAGACCATGCTCCCCCAGATCTTCCGCCCTGACGATCCTCTGCTGCAGGTTGCCTTCGCCCCAGAGCACATGCTGAAGCTTGAGGGACTGCTCGACTTGCTGCCGCCGCAGGTTTTCGCCGCCTCCGACGCCCTGGGCTGGGTCTATCAGTTCTGGCAGAGTAAGAAGAAGGACGAGGTCAACCGCTCAGAGGTCAAGATCGGCGCCGACGAGCTACCGGCCGTGACGCAGCTCTTCACCGAGCCCTACATGGTGAGCTTCCTCATCCACAACACGCTCGGCGCGTGGTGGGCGGGCAAGCAACTGGCGGAAGACCCGCAGCTTGCCGAGACGGCCGAGAACGAGGACGAGCTTCGCAAGGCGGTCTCCCTGCCAGGCGTTGACTGGGAGTACCTCCGGTTCGTGCGGGGTGAGGATGGGAAGGGTGGAGCGTGGCGGCCGGCAGCCGGGACCTTCGAGGGTTGGCCGAAGCAAGCTGCGCAGCTCAAGGTGCTAGACCCGTGCTGCGGGTCTGGGCACTTCCTCGTCGCCGCACTGCATCACCTTGTGCCGAGCCGCATGGCCGAGGAAGGTCTGTCGGTACAAGATGCCGTGGATGCTGTTTTGCGGGACAATCTGCACGGCTTGGAGATCGACGAACGTTGCTGCCAGATCGCTGCTTTCGCCCTAGCCATTGCGGCGTGGGCCTACCCGGGCGCAAGCGGGCACCGGCCGTTGCCGGAGCTTCACATCGCCTGCTCCGGTGTCGGGCCACAGGCCACGGCAGAAGAGTGGCTCAAGCTGGCCGAGCAATCGGGCATCCGCACCCCCGCCTTCGGGCGCGAGGCCATCAGGAACGGCCTGCTGAACCTGCACCGGCTTTTCTCTCAGGCCCCAACGCTCGGGTCGCTCATCAACCCCGCCGAACTCCCCGCCAACTTACTGGCCGCCGACTACGAGACGATCCAGCCTTACTTGGCGGCGATCGTAGCGGCCGACACGCCGGACGACGAACTCCGCGAGCGCGCCATCGCCGCTGCCGGCATGGTCAAGGCCGCCGGCCTCCTGGCCGGTGAATACACACTGGTCATCACGAACGTGCCGTATCTGGCAATCGGGCGGTTCACAGATTGTCTTCGTGAACACGTTGTCCAGCATTGGCCAGACGCCAAGAACGATCTGGCTCTCGCCTTCATCGACAGATGCCTTGGTTTCGCCTGCAAGAGCGGCATTACCTCTGCGGTCTTCCCACAAGGCTGGCTATTTCAGGGACGCGAGCGACACTACCGCAAACGTCTCCTGAAGGAGCAGGAATGGTGTCTGCTCGCTCGACTTGGGCCGGGTGCATTCAGCATGATCAGCGGCGAAGTCGTGCAAGTGTGTCTGGGAGTATTCCGCAATCGGCGACTCGCCGAGAAAACTCCTCATCAGATGACGTTGCTTGATGCGAGCATTGCGCACGCCCCTCAGGCGAAGGAAGAGGCTCTTTCAGAGGTAGCAGTCCGCACTGTCACGCAGCAGGATGTACTTCGACAGAAAGCGACTGTTCTGTCATTCGGCGATCGAGATGGGGGGGGATACCTCGGGGATTATGCGGAGGCCCTTCGCGGCTTGTCGACTGGAGAGGCATTCAGGTTTATCCGCAAGTTCTGGGAACTCCCCCAGCTTGGTGAAGATTGGGCAGGTCTACAAAGCGATGCAGAGCGGACCGGACGATATGAAGGGCGTTCTAATATCATCCTATGGGAGAACGAAGCTGGCCAGATCTACCATCTTGCTCAAGAACTGAAGCACCTGAATCACGCGATCCAGAGCTGGCGTCGTGGCAAGCCAAACTGGGGAAAGACGGGGGTTGCAATGAACCTCATGGGGGGTCTGTACGCCACCTTGTATTCGGGAGATCGTTATTCGGCCAATGTCGGCGTTCTTATTCCAAAAGCCCCGGAAGACCTTGGCGCCCTCTGGCTGTGCTGTTCGTCAACTGAGTTTGTCGAGTCCGTTCGTGCGTTTAATCAGAAGGTTAGCGTAGAGCCGCGGTACTTCGAGAAGGTTGCAGTGGATTTTGCGGCTTGGCGGGAAAAGGCGGTGCAGAACGAGGCCCTTGCCGAGGTCGCACCAGAGTCCGACGACCCGACGCAGTGGCTCTTCCACGGCCGGCCGGAGGAATCGACGGCTCCGCTCCAGGTGGCCGTGGCGCGCCTGCTGGGCCGCCGCTGGCCGGCGGAACTCGACGACGAGATGCGCCTGAGCAAGCGGGCACGTGCGCTGGTCAAGCGCTGCGAAGCGTTGCTGAAGTTCGTCGATGACGACGGCATCGTCTGCGTCCCATCCGTCCGCGGCGAAGCGCCGGCTGCAGAGCGTCTCCGGGCTTTGCTGGCGGTGGCATACGGAGAAGATTGGTCGCCGGCGAAGGAGCGAGAGCTGTTGAAGGCCACGGGCTGTAGCGCCCGGGATCTCGACGAATGGCTGCAAGGCGACTTCTTCGAGCAACACTGCAAGCTCTTCCATCACCGACCGTTCGTCTGGCACATCTGGGACGGCCGACAACGCGACGGCTTCTCCGCTCTGGTCAACTACCACAAGCTGGCCGCCCGGGAGGGCGAAGGCCGGCGCCTGCTGGAGAGCCTGACCTACAGCTACCTCGGCGACTGGATCACCAGGCAGAAAGACGGGGTCCGCCGCGGCGAAGAAGGCGCCGAGGACAGGCTCGCAGCGGCCCTTGAGCTTCAGAAGCGGCTGGTTGCCATCCTGGAGGGTGAGCCGCCCTTCGACATCTTCGTCCGATGGAAGCCGCTGCACGAACAGCCGATCGGCTGGGAGCCGGATATCAACGACGGCGTGCGGCTCAACATCCGCCCATTCATGGCCGACGACCTGCCGAAGTCCGTCTGCAGCGGCGCCCGCAAAGGCGCGGGCATCCTCCGCTGGAAGCCGAACATCAAGTGGGGCAAGGAGCGCGGCAAGGAACCCGAACGGCCGAAGGACGAATACCCCTGGTTCTGGAGCTGGGACGAGAACACCGAGGACTTTGCCGGCGGCGCCAAGTTCGACGGCAACCGCTGGAACGACTGCCACTACAGCGTGGAACTCAAACGCAGAGCTTTTGCACTCGCCAATGAGGACTCAAACCGCCGTGTGTAGGCAGAGAGAGGACCCACCATGGAGAAGAGCGTGATTCTTTCCTTGGACGCCAAAGACCGCAAGACCGTCCTCAGGTATGCGCGCAAGATCGCGCAAATGCGCAGTGTTCCTGATGGTGAACAAGTATCAGCACTGGAGAAGCTGTCGAAGTCCTTGTTTGCGATCAAGATTGGTCTCCTTAACATTGTTGACTCCGGACTCCCGATTGTCAGGGAAGTGAAAGCAATCACAGGCATGGAGGTGATATGCGATCTCAAACTCGCCGACATTCCCTATATCGCGGGTGAAGTGGCGAAGAAAGCTGCGGACGCGGGAGCGGATTATCTTGTAGTCCAGGGCTTTGTTGGGAAGAAGACGCTAGATCAGATAGTCGATGCTGTGCAGAACATGAAGGTCATAGTGGTCTCGGAGATGACACACAATGATGGAGGGTTCACCCAGAAGAATCTGGATGCTTTTGCCTTGATGGCGAAGGCGAGTCATGTATTCGGGATCATTGGTCCCGGCAATCGTCCTGAGAGGTTGAAGCGCATAAAGGAAATCGTCGGCGATGAAGTGAAGGTCATCGCAGCAGGGGTGTCCGTGCAGCAGGGCGGCGAGGAGACGGCAGCCATAGATGCTGGAGCGGATCTGCTCATAAAGGGACGGAGCATAATGGAGCAGCTGGACGCGCAGATTGGATCAACGGTTTTTGACTGGGATTGGGGCAAACTGAAGAGGCACGTTCTGCTCCCTGCAGCACTGTTTGGGATAGTTGCCGTAATCTTGAACCTGTACTTCAGTCGCTCCAGCGTGGATGAGACGGCTGCGGGCGTCGTCACGACTACAGTGTTCGCGATCCTCGCGGTCCTTGTGCACAACGTGCTGAGGAGATGAACAGGTGACAAAGGATAAGGGGATAATCTTCGCGGCGGATATTCAGCAGGAAAGCATGCTTCTCGCGATTGCACAGGAAACGTGCGCGTATATAAGGGGAGTCAAGGTGGGGGGCGTAGCGCTCTATGAGAATGGATGGGGGCTTATCGAGAAGATAAAGCGCGTATGTCCGCGGCCAGTTTACGCAGATCTGAAGCTGATGGATATTCCATATGTTGCCGAGAAGCTCGCAAGTCGAGCGTTTCGGCATGGAGCTGATGGCATAATGGTGTGTGGTGCCTGCGGGAGGGACACGTTGTCGGTCTGCAGGAAGTGTGCAGGGGACAAGATGGTATTCGTCTTCACTCAATTCACACATTCTTCCGGTCTTATCACAGATCGTATGGCTGATACATATGTGGGAGTTGCACTTGAGACAGGATGCGATGGCATACAAGTGCCGGCAAACCGTCCGGTCCGAATAGGAAAGGTGCGAGAATGGGTCGGCGATGGGCTCAAGATTGTGAGCTGTGGCATTGGCGCGCAAGGGGCGCCAATGGGCTCCGCCATCAAGGCTGGTGCTGACTATGAGATAATCGGCAGAGCTATCTACGAACGAGCGTTGGCAGGGGAATCCCCACGGGAGGCGGCGGTGGACGCCTGCCACGCGGCAGAACTAGTCGACAAGGCCATGAATCTGCTGACCCTGTCTTGAGGCACTGACATGCGGGAAGCCATGAGAGCAACGGTGCTGTTGGAGGCAGTCCGTGCCTCGGTGCAGCACGCTGGCCGGCACAACCCCGGCGACGTAGTCCCACCAGTGGCCGTGCTGTGGACAGACGTCGATGGCCAGTGGGGGCCGCTGGTCGAGCAGCTCCGCCCCCTCATGCCTGAGCTGTTGACTCTGGGTGATTACGATTCCGACACTCGAACCGGGCCAACCATATGGCTGCGGTGCGTCATCGAGCCTGCAGTCCGGGCGGAAGCGTTCCCGGAGCTGACCTGGCCGGCCGAGGCCGTGCCGGTCATCTACATGCCCGGGATTAGCCGACAAACGCTTCGGGCGGTCGAGGAATGCCCGGAGGAGCTCAAGCCGTTGGTCGAGCTTCAGTATCGCGGGGTGGTCTGGACACAGAAGAACGGCAAGGATTGGACGGTCGAGGCTTTCCTGATCTCCGAAGACGGCGGCCTGGGCCTGAACGTCGCCAGGGACAACCAGACACGCCGAGCTATGCTTGGCGCGCTGTCTCAGCTTGCGGTTACTCCGATCTCACGGCTGAGAGGGAAGCGCCTCGAGGCCGAAGACTTCGACAGGCTCATGATCGGTGACACGCCGCGAGATCTGTTGCTGTGGCTCAGCGATCCGTCGGGCGTGCGAGCGGAGTGGGATGAAGCGAAGTGGTCAGCCTTCTGCAATCGGTGCAAAGATGAGTATGGGTTCGATCCCGAGTCGGACGGCGAGATCGTCGGCGGCGAGAAGCTCGGGCTTCGGCAGGATGCGTGGCTGGCAGTCTGGCAACGCTTCGCAGAGTCCCCCGCTCTGTACCCTGGTATCCCCGATCTCCTGCGGAGGGCCAAGCCATCCGGGCAGGTTGCTCTCTTCGGACGCGACGCATGGCCTGACGAAGCCGAGGGGAGGGAGGTAGCGCTACGCGATTCTCTGCTCGAAATGGGCGATATGACGCCTGCCGAGGCACGGATTCGGGTTCGGGATCTGGAGTCCGAGCATGGCGCAAGGCGGCAGTGGGTCTGGGCGAAGCTGGGCATGTGCCCATTGGCCCATGCTGTGGAGAATCTTGCGGTCTTGGCGGAGAAGACTGCGCTGACGCTGGGCGGTGAGTCTGCACAGATGATGGCGGACCTCTACACAAAGGGCGCGTACCTTGCCGATGATGCTGCACTCCGCGCTCTCGCGTGCGTCAAGTCAGCTGCCGACACGGCGGCCGTTGAGGCGGCCGCCCGGTGCCTCTACCTTCCCTGGCTCGACGACACGGCCCAGCACTTCCAGGACTGCCTGATAGGCCATAGCGTACCTGGTGCGAGGGAGCAGCAGTGTGTCACGGCGGAGCCGGGCGAGTGCATTTTGTTTGCTGATGGGCTGCGCTTCGATGTTGGGCAACGCCTGGTGGCAATGGCGGAGGAGCGGCAACTGGAGGTCGGCACGGCGTGGAGATGGGCTGGGCTCCCCACCGTAACAGCAACCACGAAGCCGGCCGTGACCCCCGTCGCAGGGGACCTTTCGGGCCATAGAGCGGAACCTGACTTCGCACCGGAGACAGACGAAGGCGGCCAGCCAGCGACGACCCAACGGCTCCGGCAGCTTCTGGAAGCGCACGGCTATCAAGTGCTCGGGCCTTCCGAGATGGGCCACCCCGACCGCGGAGACGCCCGCGGCTGGACGGAGTATGGCGAGTTTGACAGGTATGGCCATGACCTTCAGTCGAAGCTTGCCGCGCGCATCGATGACCAACTCGATCTGCTGGTGGAACGCATCCAGACCCTCATAGAGGCGGGATGGCGGCGTGTGCGAGTCGTGACCGACCACGGCTGGTTGCTGATGCCCGGCGGGCTGCCGGCGGTAAGTCTACCGAAGTATCTCACAGAGAGCCGGTGGTCGCGGTGCGCGAGCATCAAGGACACGTCGCACGTGGAAGTGCCGGTGGCCGGTTGGCACTGGAACCGGCATGAGTTGTTCGCGTTTGGGCCCGGGGTGAAGTGCTTCATCAATGGCCGCGAATACGCTCACGGTGGCGTGAGCTTGCAGGAGTGCGTCGTGCCGGTCCTCACATTTGTATCGACGGCGTCGGGAGCCCTTCCGACCGTCGCCGTAAAGGAGGTCCAGTGGCTGGGACTGCGGTGTCGCATCAGTGCCGAGCCAGCCGTTGAGGGGCTCAAGGCAGACCTCCGAACGAAGCCAAACGATCCGGGCTCCAGCGTGGTCGAGGTGAAGGACCTGGACTCAGCGGGCAAGGCCAGCCTGCTTGTCCGCGATGACTCGCTAGAGGGCACGGCGGTCAGCCTTGTTCTGATCGATGCGTCTGGAAGTGTGATCTGCAAAGAGCCGACAACCATTGGAGGTGACGAGTAGCCATGGAACTGGACCACCTCGACAATCTGGCGGCCTCGGTATTCGACGGCTACCTGGTCCGTAAGGACCTGGTCCGGAAGTACAGCCGCCAGTATCCAGTGCCGACCTATGTCGTGGAGTTCCTGCTCGGGAGGTACTGCGCAACCGTTGACGAGCAGGAGATAGAGGAAGGACTGCAGATCGTCGAAAGACAGCTCCAGAACCGCACGGTCAGAACCAGTGAGCAAGAACTCTTCAAGGCCCGGGCACGCGAGAAGGGGTCAGTCAAGCTGATTGACATCGTGAAGGCGCGGCTCGACGCCAAGCATGACTGCTTTCTGGTCGAGTTGCCCAGCCTGGGCATCAGGGACGTTCGGATAGCCGACGATCTGGTCCACGAGCACGAGCGGATGCTGATGGATGGCTTCTACGCCGAGGTAACGCTGACGTATGACGCCGCAATCGCCGGGGAAAAGCACGGACGGCCGTTTGCGATCGAAAGCCTTCGGGCCATCCAGCTCTCCAAGGCGGACGTTCTGGCTGCTCTGAACAACGGGCGTGCCCAGTTCACTACGAACGAATGGCGGGACTTCCTGATCCGTTCCGTTGGACTGGAGCCGAATGCTCTGTCCGACCGGGCTAAGATAGTCGCCCTTCTGCGTCTGGTGCCATTTGTCGAGCGCAATTTCAACCTCGTGGAGCTCGGCCCACGCGGAACGGGCAAGAGCCATGTCTACCAGCAGGTCTCCCCGTATTCGCACCTGATCTCGGGCGGGAAGACCACGGTGGCCAAACTCTTCGTGAACATGTCGAACGGACAGCGCGGGCTCGTTTGCCTCTACGACATCGTCTGCTTCGATGAGATATCGGGAATCTCATTCGACCAGAAGGACGGCGTGAACATCATGAAGGGCTACATGGCCTCGGCGGAGTTCTCGCGTGGCAAGGACAGCATCCGGGCCTCGGGCGGGATTGTCATGGTGGGCAACTTCGATGTCGATGTGGTACAACAGCAACGGATTGCTCACCTGCTCAGCCCTCTGCCGCCGGAGATGCGGGGTGACACCGCCTTTATGGACCGGATCCACGCCTATGCGCCAGGTTGGGAGTTCCCTAAGGTCAACCCGAATGAGCACCTGACGGACCACTTCGGGTTGGTTACCGACTTCCTGTCCGAGTGCTGGACGAAGCTGCGGACCGGAAGCCGGGTGTCGGCCCTGCAGGGGCGAGTCAATTGGGGCGGAGCCCTCAGCGGTCGAGATATCGAGGCCGTGAGCAAGACGGCCAGCGGCTTGCTGAAGCTGCTATTCCCGGATCCGAACGTTCCTGTCCCGGATGAGGAGCTGGAGACCGTCGTTCGGGTGGCACTGGAGGCCAGGCGGCGCGTCAAGGAGCAGCAGAAGCGCTGCCTGAAGACGGAGTTCCGGAACACGCACTTCAGCTACTTCATGGGTGTCGAGGGGGTCGAGCAGTTCGTCTCGACGCCTGAGCTGCACAGCGACGAGGCTATCGAAAGCGATCCCCTGCCACCGGGCCAGGTGTGGGCAATCAGCCCGGGACGGGCCGACGCGGCGCCGGCTCTCTACCGGATTGAGGCCACCAGCGGGCCCGGTAGCGGGGTCAAGATCCTGAATGCCCCTGTGCCGCCGGCGCTCCGCGAAAGCGTCAGGTATGGCGAGCAGAATCTCTACACACAAGCACGCCAGCTCGTGGGGGACCGGGATCCACGTGCCTACGAGTTCTCGTTACAGATGAGGCCGATGGACAACGACCGCTCTGGCCACGGTCTCGGGCTGCCGGTTCTCCTGGCGCTCTGCGGGAGCCTGATCGAGCGGAGCACGAAGGGAGGACTGATCATTGTCGGAGCGCTCAACCTTGGCGGGTCAATAGAGATGATCCCGAACCCGGTGGCAGTCGCCGAGTTGGCTGTGGAGAAGGGGGCCGCACAACTGCTCATGCCGATTTCATCGAGGCGACAACTCCTTGACCTCCCTGATGACATGGCAACGAAGGTGAACATCGTCTTCTACGGCGACGCAACCGACGCTTTCGCGAAGGCGATACTTGAATAGGCAGTGATGCCAGCGCTACCGGATTGGTCTGGCAGCGAGGGTCGGACATGGACGGTCTGAGGATCCTCATTGATACGAATGTGTTTATCCCGCTGACGGTGCGCGTCCCGGACCAGTTGCTTGACCCCTGGGATTTGATCGGTAGAATTGGCAATGGCAGGATCGGGTGCTTCAAGGTATTCTGGGTTTCCTGTCGGTTAAATCCGTTGGGGGGAGTGGTCCGTTCGGCCCGTTCGGTGGGGTAAGGACTTCATCGTTAATCGCTCAGGGCATGTTGGAATGGAGAAGATAAGGGTCGACTGGCGGGAGTCCACGCTGTATTCTGAGTGCAGTTGGCATCAGTTGGCTCCATATATCGGCCGGATGAAGTCGTCTATGGCTCACAGCCTTGTGGCGCAGTTCACCGATGTTGGCGATACAGTTTACGATCCGTTCTGTGGTGCTGGAACCGTTGCCTTGGAGGCGTGGCGCGCGGGAAGGCATGTTGTAGCGGGGGACCTCAGCCCATACGCGTATGTGCTGTCCAAGGCCAAGTTGAACCCTCCAAAGGACGTAAATGATGCGATGAAACGTCTTCGCATGTGTTGGGCGGAGGCAACTAGGCAGGTCCCTTCCATTGACTTGCGCCGCGTTCCGCGGTGGGTGCGTGCCTTTTTTCACCCTGAGACACTACGGGAGACTATTGCCGTAAGAAACGTCCTCCTAGGCAACCAAGAGCAGTTTTTGCTATCCTGCTTGCTTGGGATTCTTCACCATTGGAGACCGGGGTTTCTATCATATCCCAGTTCGCACACTGCGCCATATTTGATGGACAAACGTTACCCAAGGACTCGTTTTCCTGAAATGTACGAGTATAGAGAAGTTTACCCGCGGCTATTTGCCAAGGTCCAAAGGGCGTTCGCGAGGACATCGGAAATAGACTGGAAGCTCTCGAGAATTGTCGAGCAAGTAGACGCTTCGGCAGGGGATCAGACTGGGCGTTGCCGTAAGCTAAGTGCCATAATCACCAGCCCACCCTATATGAATTCGCTCTCTTATGCGCGGGACAACCGGCTGAGGCTGTGGTTCCTTCGAGTGGATGACCACAGAAAACTCGAGCGCGTTCTTTCTCCGAGGAAAAACCAGTTTCTGGCCATGATGCGCTGTCTGCTACCAAAGTGGTCAAGCCTGCTTTCAAGCGGGGCGCCCTGTTTACTCGTGCTGGGAGCCGTTAGGAAGCAGGGAAAGTATCACAACTTGCCTCAAGAAGTGCGGCAACTCGTGCGCGGTACCAACTGCGGTTTCAAGGTGACTGGGCTCTGCTCTAGCGTCATTCCTGACGGTCGGCGGGCAAGGGTGACGTGTAGGTCTACTCGGGAAGACACGATCCTTCTTTTGAGGAAAAGGAGCTGAGAAAGTGGCACCACAACTACCCGAAGACCTAAAGAGCCTTGTGGGGACAACAGTCGGAGGCGATACCCGCTACCAAGTGGTTGAGTATCGTAGGAGTGGCAACCGCGGGCACGTCTTTCGTGCCAAACGAGAGCACGGGGGGCAACGTGCGCTGAAGTTTATCGCTAAGGACAAGCTTATCAGCGGGTGGGAAGATGAAGCACGCAAGGCCCATAGGCTCGAGCAGCAGCCTAACACCGTCCGCTTTTACGACCTATTCTTTCATGGCCAGTATGCTGTGATGGTTTTCGATTTCGTGGAGGGCCTATGTCTAAGGGATTTGATATCTTCCGAGAAGCTGAGTGTTGCAGAGATAGAGCTGATCTTATTCAACCTTCTTTTCTTCCACCGAGATTGCTTGCTGAAAGGCGTCCGGCATGGTGATCTCCATCCTGGAAATATTATCATTCGGTCCCCATCCATGGGGCCGCCGCGGGCTGCGGAAGTAATGGTTACGGACTTTGGGATTGGATACACCGGAGCTGTTCTCAGTCCAAAGGAAGACCTACCCCAAATCGGACTCATCGTCACGCAAATGCTTCAGTGCATTAAACGCGAAGCACTTGATTATGCCGAGAGGCGGGTTTACGACGAGCTTTGCAGCGGATCGATTCGTAAGAGCCTTCGGGAGCTTTCCCCAATTGAGCGGGGCGCCGGTATAGCTGCCGTAGAGCGTCTCGTAGATGAACTTAATCGACTGAGGAGCACTGCTTCGGTTCCCGAACAAAGCCCATTTCGTCCAAGATTCGGTGATTACCTTGCCGGTGAGCAGATAGGAGATAGATGGCAAGAGTGGAATAGCCTTTTTGTGTGCCATTTCCCGGGATATGAAGATATTATAAGCCGGAACATTACTGTGCTCACCGGAACGCGGGGATGTGGCAAGACTATGGTTTTCAGACGTCTGTCAGCTTTGCTTACCTTCCAGGTCGGCCCCGTGGACGAACTAACGGCCAAGTCCTTTATTGCTTTCTATCTTAACATGAATGACATCGGAGATGCATTTCTGTTCGGGCGGCAGACGCGGATGACGGAACACATGGCCAAGAGGATCATTCAGTTCTTCCACTTGTCTTTGCTGTCTGAGATTGTTCGGGTAGCTACCGTTGCAAGAGAAAAGCAATCCGACGAAACCAAAAGTGCCTACGACAAAGCGAATCGGTGGTTGTTTGACCACATTGGAGAGCAAATTGGCTCGGCGCGTCCGTACCCTGGACCTGGTCTGGACATGCGCGAAGCAAGTTCTGTTCTGGAACGGGCGAAGGAGGAAGTCCGGAGGTCGATTACTCCCCTTCGAATAGTGGCTCCCTTAGCTGAGAATGACTGGCTGAGGCGGTTTGTTCCAGAGCTTCAGAGAGCAATGCCATGGATTGGCGCCAGGGTCGTATACTTGTTCCTGGATGACTATTCCTTGCCCAGAGTGGACGAAAAGATACAGAGGGTTCTCAACTCTGTTATCTTCCGCAGGTCGGCCTGTTTCTTCTTCAAGATTTCTACGGAGTCACCCTCCACGTTCTGCCGGCACGATTATACGGGCAAGAGCCTCCAGGAACCGGACGATTTTGAACTCACGGACCTTGGTTCGGTCACGATCCACCTATCGGACAAGGATCGGGAGAGGTTCCTCGATGACGTTTTCATCAGGCGCTTCCGGAGGGACGACAGGTTTCGCGACCGGAATTTGGCCGACGTACTCGGCGAATTCGACAAATCATGGGCGGCCCTTGCAAGAGAGATCCGGAAAGAACAACCACCGAATGGTGATGAGTCAGCAAGTACGGTCAGCAGTGTGCCTTTGTATTATGGCCGCAAAGTTTTCCTGAACATGTGGTCTGGAGATACGCGGAATATGGTGAGAATCGGAGTTAACCTGATTGACCAATTACCAATGGATGAAGCTCCAACACTACCTGTTGCGCGACAAGCGCAGAATAGAATATTTCGCAGAACCGGCGGAGAGTTTTTGCACCTGCTTGAGGCCTGTACAAGAACATCTCAGAAAAGCACTGAGAACCTTCCTAGGCAGATTACGTCCTGGGGTAAGCATCTTGTAAAGATCGCTGAAGCGTTCAAAGATATTGCGCTGCACGAACTGCGGACACGTGAAGGAGGCAGAGCCGGCCGACACGAACCGAAGCAAGCCTTTAGGATAGAAATAGTAGACAAGCTTGCTTTGACAGGCATTGAGAGGGAGATATATGAGGACCTCGTGCGCTACGGTGTCTTTTTGAGGGACGTCAGGGGCAAGAGCGTACGAGGTGCCATCGTCCCTCGTTTGTACTTGCGAAGACTTCTGATACCGTTCTGCACTCTGACCTTCTCTAAAGTCGACAACATTGCAGTGAGGGCCGCTCATTTCAGAGACTTGCTACTGGAACCGGAGGCCTTTGCTAGACGGTGGGAAAAGGACAGGCAAAGTTTCCAGGTCGAACAGGCAGATTTGTTTGAGTAGGTAATAGCATAATGTTGCCACAACTGAAACCAGTAAAGGGATTGGCCCTTCAGCCTCATGAAGCTTTCGTTGGAGCTGGAGGATTTGAGGAAAGAGCACTCGAGTTTCCCCGGATCCTTGGTCTCTCTCACATTTCAGGGGGAACTGCAATACTTATTAGGTATTTGCCCCATGATGACAAGAACAAGTTTGCTGATGCCAGTTCATTGTTGTCTGGCGCCGGATGCCAGGTCATGCCGCTTGTCTATGACCGCTACAATCCTGGGAGCTTTGACAGCCTGCTACGCGACACGCTTGTGTACGCTGAAGCTCGAGCGGTATGTCTCGACGTATCGGGGATGTCCCGACTTGCCATTATGATCGTAGCTGATGTGGTACGGGAACTCAACTTGCCTCTGCGCATACTGTATGCGGAAGCAAGCGATTACGCTCCAAGCCAAGAAGAATTTGAGGCGGCAAGGTCCGGTGGGCAACAACATCTGCCGACATCCTTCATCCATACAGGGATATACGACGTGATGCGCGTGCCGCAACTTTCTAGCATTCGAATGCAGAATCACGGTACGGCGTTAATAGCGTTCGATTCCTTTAATGAGGCACTTTGCCAAGCTCTCGTCAACGTTATTAACCCTTCTCGGTTTATTCTGATTAACGGCCGTCCTCCGAGGCAAGAGCTGAGATGGCGTGAAGCGGCCACCGAATACGTACATCACCGCCTCCGCGACGAGTGGTCTATCGAGGACGACAACGATCCTGTCAAGGCCACGAGTACACTTCAATATGAGCAGACCTACGATCTGCTGGTTGCGATCTATTGGCGCTTCTCGGACAGTCACCGGATTATCATTGCGCCTACAGGAAGTAAAATGCAAACGGTAGCATGTTACCTCCTTCGCGCAGTGCACGATGACGTGCATGTCGAATATCCGACTGTGCAGGGCTTTTTCGCGGACAAATATAGCACGGGTGTCCGTGAAAGATGGCAGATCGACTTTGGGAAGATGGGCCAATTCGTGACCAAGCTTCGCAAAAGAGAACTTAGAGTGCACCTCCATTTGCCCGAAGAACCTGTCAACGCGGAGGTAGAATAGCACAGCCTTGTTTTGGCCCAAGCGAAGTATGTGTTCAGCTCAACATGGGGGCTGAGAACAGTCACGTGGGTTCTTCTGCGCGTTTCAGGGCTTCCCATAGACCTACCAGCCGCACCAGGACTTGGTTGTCGGAGGCCGGGCGAGGTCTGTTTGGCAGGACGGAGAGCGAGCGAGGAAAGGCGCGCCGGAGAATCAAACTATCTTAACTTCACCCATCTTCTGTCTTGACAATGGGGAGCACCTCACTTTGGGGCTTTACATGTGCGTAGCCGAGGTAAGAAGCTCGTCAGGTGACGGGGCGGTCCCTAGAAGGTCCCTGCAGGGACGACGTGTTCTGAGGTCAGGCGCGGTGAAGAGAAAGAGAGGGTCCCCGAGCTGGCAATCCGGAGCCCCATGTTCTTGCTGATGCGGGAAGAAGAGCTATGCAGAATTGGCCCGTCTAACTGACCAGAATCTCCAGCCATTGCCTTCTTGGAAGAAGCGCCTTGCTGAGAACTAGATTCTGGAGAAGCGGCTTCTTCAGGGCAGATCATCCTGTGCTCCTGCAGGTACCTGAAATCCTGTACCGTCAGGCTGGCCGCGGCTTCAGCCAGCTTCCTGTCTTCTGAATTCATCTTCCGTTTCTCCGTACAAGAGAAGGGCGCCGCCCATCAGAAGAGCGACGCCCGCGATCCTAGACATCCTACCTGCTGCCCAGCGTCCGACAGAGTTCCCTGATGAAGGTCTGCGGGAGCTCTTCCAGGCGATGGATCACGGCATGGCGGGGAAAGATGCCCGTCACGCAGGCCTCCATGATCCCGATGCTGACGGGCCCCCAATGCTGTCTGAGCAAAGCGATGAGCCGTTGCTCTCGCTCGTATACGCGCCGACAGGCAGAGCAGGCCCGGAGATGAGCCTCGAACGCGTCCCGCTTGCGTTCGGTGAGACCCGGGTCCGCCTCGATACAGTCAGACATGAGCATCCGGGCCTCACGGCAGCTCGTCCGTCTATGTCCAGGAAAGAAGGGCTTGGTCAAGTGCCTCTCCCCATTGCAGACGTTCCGAACCCCTCAAAACTTAGTGATCAGCCCCCTCCTAATATCACGCACTCAGGGACTTTCTGGGCGACATCCGACGTTCTCACTCGGAGCCGCCGGTTCATGGCACACGCGTCTTGACATGAGAATATGGCGGGCTTACAATGCCTCACAGCTCGGCTATGTGTTCGAATAGGTTTGGTGGGAGGTGTAGCCGAATAGGATAGAGAATTGCTAGACAAGCCATCTCTGGCTTTGTGTCTTGGACGGATAGCTACCACATTCTCAAATGCACCAGGACAGCAAAGCTTGGGTATGGCGTCCTCGCCTTGCGGGGGCGTCACCCAGGTGTTTGCTCTTGGTGCATGGGCCGTGGTAGGCCCTCCGTCCGGGAGTAGACCTTGGCGTTGGCGTTCCCGCTTTTCTTGTGGGAGCCGATGCCACAGCGGAAGGCGGCGGAGCGGCAGATGGAGTTGGCATTAGAGCTGTCGTTGGTGCCGTATTGGTCGGAGTACTAGACGGGGGGTGTAGAGCACCAGCTG
>DAOVRD010000354.1 GCA_030628375.1 Planctomycetota bacterium | reverse complement strand
CCGCATGTGGCCTCATCTGCCACCACCCGTGCGAACAGGAATGCCGGCGGCAGCACGTTGACGAGCCGGTCGCACTTCGCCATCTGAAGCGATTCATCAACGAACAGGTCCTCGGGCACCGAAAGCAGACGCGCCAGAAAGCCGAGATCACACACCCCGAGACGATCGGCGTCGTCGGGTCCGGGCCGTCGGGCCTGACCCTTGCACACGACTGCATCAAGCATGGCTACGCGGTCACGGTCTACGACTCCCAGCCGAAGCTCGGCGGCCTCCTCGCCTGTGCCGTCCCGACGTACCGATTGCGCCGGGACATCCTCCAGCAGGACCTCGATGACATACTCGCCCTGGGCGTCGAGGCCGAACTCGGGATCGCAGTGGGGACGGACATCAGTCTCGACGAATTGCGCAAGAAGCACGCCGCCGTTGTGTTGGCCGTCGGACTGTCCGAGAGCGCCGACTTGCCGCTGGAGAACAAGGGCCATCCCGACGTGCACCTGGCCTTGCCGTTCCTGCGGGCTGCAGTTCAGGGTGAGTCGGTAGCAGTCAGAGACCACGTCATCGTCGTTGGCGGCGGCAACGTAGCGGTGGACGTGGCCCGGACCGCCGTTCGCCTGGGCGCGAAGACCGTCAAGATGGTCTGTCTGGAGGACGAAGAGGAGATGCCCGCCTGGGACTGGGAGCGCCAGGAAGCCCTCGAAGAGTCGATCGAGATCATCCACCGGCGCGGGCCCACCGGTGTCGTTGCAGAGAACGGCCGGATGACGGGGCTGGTCGTGCGCGAAGTCGAGCGTGTCTTCGATGAGGACGGCAGGTTCGCCCCCACCTATTTCGACGAGCGGCTCAGCACGATAGACGCCCAGATGGTGATCATAGCCATCGGCCAGCGCTCGAACTTGAGCCTTGCGCAGGGGAGCGCCATCGAGTTGGACCAGCGGGGCCGCCTCGTCTTCGACCGCAGGACTATGGCCACCTCAGCGGAGGGCGTTTTCGCGTGCGGCGAGGTGGTGACCGGGGCGGGAAGCGCCATCGAAGCCGTGGCCAGCGGACACCGCGCCGCCCAGGCGGTGCTGAGTTACCTGGAGACGGGGCGGGCACAACTCGCTGAGGAGCAAGAGGCCGAGAAGGTGGCCGACCTGCCCCAGGAGGTCATCGAGAAAGTCAAGCGCATCCAGCGTGTCGCCATGCCGACGCTGTCGCCGGAGGAGCGCAAGAAGAGCTTTGTGCAGTTTGAACTCGGCTACAGCGAGAAGGAGGCCCTCCGGGAAGCGGCCCGCTGCCTGGCCTGTACGGCGGGGGCCGTTGTGGACGAGGCCAAGTGCGCGGCATGCCTCGCATGCCTGCGGGTCTGCCCGTTCGACGTGCCTGTGGTCACCGACGTAGCTGCGATGGGTTCCGAAATGTGCCAGGCGTGCGGCCTCTGCGCCGCCGAATGCCCGGCACTTGCCATAAGCATTCGGCGTTTCGCAGAGCGTGACATAAAGAGCAGGATCGTCCAGTTGATTCAAAGCTCGGAGAAGGCCGTCACCCGCGTGGACATCGTCTGTGCGCAGGACGCCGAGACCCGTGAGGCCCTGCGCGACCGTGTGGTGACCGTCAACGGCGAAGTGATCGCAAAGGTGCCCGTCACCTGCGCCGCGCGCGCCGACGAAGTGGACATGATGAAGGGGTTCGAGTTCGGCGCGCAGACGGTCCTGGTGCAGCGCTGCTCCGAGTGCCGGTATCCCGGGGCGGACGACCGCCTCCTCAAGCGCGTGCAAAGGACCAAAGAGCTGCTCGACGCGGCAGGCGTGGGCGCTGACAAACTGACCCTGGTGTGAAACCGTTCGCGAAGGAGCGAAGTCAATGATCGTTGCAGATGCAAAGCCTCTCGACGAGGTGTTCGGATTCGTCGAGAACTACGGCAAGGTCCTGGTCCTCGGGTGCGGCGAGTGCGTTACAGTCTGTCAGGTCGGCGGGGAAAAGGAGGTGGCCGTCCTGGCCCAGACACTCCGCCTCAAAGCCGGGAGCGAGGGCAAGGAGATCGAGTTCCTGGAAGACACGATCCAGCGGCAGTGCGAGCCGGAGTTCGTTGAGCCCGTCCTGGAGCACCTCGACGGAGTGGACGCCGTGCTTTCGCTGGCCTGTGGCATAGGCGTGAACTTCATGGCGGATCAGAATCTGGACGTTCCGGTCTTCCCGGCCGTGAACACCACCTTCATGGGCGCGACGGTCCGGCACGGGGAGTGGGCGGAGCGCTGCGCCGCGTGTGGCGACTGCATTCTGCACCTGACCGGCGGCATCTGCCCGATCGCCCGCTGCGCCAAGAGCATACTCAACGGCCCGTGCGGGGGCACCAACGACGGGGAATGCGAGATCAGCACCCCGGAGAACCCGGTGGACTGCGCCTGGGCCCTCATCATAGAACGGGCGAAGAAACTGGGAACCCTGGACAAACTCAAAGACATCATCGCACCGAAGGACTGGTCCACGGCCCGGGATGGCGGCCCGCGCAGGCGCGTCCGGCCGGACCTCCTCTTAGCCGAAGAAGAAGACACCGACGTGGAGGCCTGAGCCGCGGCGGGAGACTCGAAACAACCTCATGCGCACGGAGATAGCAACGTGAAGAGCGGAAGCAATCTGGAAAAGGTCCTTGAGGCCGGTCACTTCGCTGTCACAGCCGAGCTGGGTCCGCCCATGAGCGCAAGCGGCGAGGAAGTGAAGCACAAGATGGAGATCCTGCGCGGCAATGCGGACGCCTTCAACATCACCGACTGCCAGACCGCCGTGGTGCGCCTCTCGTCCATCGCCAGCGCCATCATGCTGATCCAGGGCGGCATGGAACCGGTGATGCAGATGACGACCCGCGACCGCAACCGCATCGCCATCCAGGCCGACATCCTCGGCGCGTGCGCATTCGGCATCAAGAACTGCCTCAGCATCGCCGGCGACCATCAGTCCTTCAGCGCCGCCGGCAGGCTCAAGGGCCACCCGGGCGCCAGGAACGTCTACGACGTGGACTCCATCCAGCTCTGCGCCATCCTGAAGAAGATGCGCGACGAGGGGCTGACGGAAGGGGGGGACCCCATCGAAGAGCCGCCGAAGCTCTTCATCGGCGCGGCGTGGACGCCCATGGCCGATCCCTTCGACTTCCGTGTCATCCGCCTGGCCAAGAAGGCCGAGGCGGGCGCCGATTTTATCCAGACCCAGGGGGTGTACGACGTCAAGCAGTTCGCCGACGTCATGAAGGAGGTCCGCAATCTGGGCGTGCACGAGAGGACGGCCATCCTGGCCGGCATCATCGTGCCAAGAAGCGCCGGCATGCTGCGTTACATGAACGCGTCCGTGGCGGGCGTGACGGTGCCGGACGAGCTCATCAAGCGGTTCCCGCGGGTCAAGAAGGGCGCCTCGAAGGAGGCGAAGCGGGACGCCCGGATCAAGAGCGAGGAGATCGGCAAGCAGATCGCTGTCGAGCTTATCGAACAGGTGCGCGAGATCGAGGGGGTCAGCGGCGTCCACATCCAGGGCATCGAGTGGGAAAAAGCCGTCCCCGAAATCGTGAAGGCCGCCGGCCTGTTACCACGTCCGACCGTATAGAAATCAGCAGTCAGCCGACAGCATACGTGTGGTCCCGGCCTGCCCGCCGAAGCCCGGACACGCCTGATCTGCGGCCATCTGTGTAAATCTGTGGCTAATGCCGTTCGCCCTCCGCACGACAGGCGCCGGCGGAGTAATCGCGGCGCGAAGGAGTAATCGCGCGGCGCAAATCGGCGGTTCGGGCAAGTTAGTTGACACTCTCCATGGGTGTGTTACCATATAGGGTTGGCCTGCCGCCGACGTGCTCAGGCGGCACGTCATCCGAGGCTGCTCGCAGAGGCACCCGTCGCGTAGGCGCTCTCGGAATGGCTGTAATGAAGCTGGCAATCACCGGAAAAGGCGGGGTCGGCAAGACCACCGTCGCCGTTT